>JAZRDA010000010.1:0-49323 GCA_045660085.1 Candidatus Nanosyncoccus sp. | reverse complement strand
AAACGGTGTCTTCGTATCCTGATAAGCATAGAATCCGCGCGAGGCGATGTGAAAGACAGACTTCGCAAAAATCGCGAGACACAGCATACCAAGAATCGAAGCGATCGTTCCGTTACTATCGTTGTTACCGATATTTGAAATGAAACTCGTGACATATCCACGCGCAAAGAAAGCAATGATAGATATCGGCAGCGCAATCCAAATAATCATCCTCAGCGCCTGCCTAAAAGTCGTATTAAATTTAGTCTTATCTCCAGTCCCCAGTTCTTCCGTAAGCTTCGGGAAGAAAGCCGTAGAAATCGCCACACCAATCAAGCTAATCGGTACCGCATGTAGTGTGGTAGCTTGATCGAACGAACGCACGGCACCGGCTCCCATCCGGGACGACAAGTTCATACTGACAAGAGAGTTGACATAATCCATTCCCTGATCCAGAGATCGTGGTGGCAGTAGTCTTAGTATGGTCCTAAACCCTTGGTTCCGCCAATAAATCTTGAAATCATAATCAAATCCCAGACCAAATAGGCCAATCAGTGATACGATTAGCTGCATAATCGCTCCCAGAATCACGCCAAGCGCCACCCCCATGATTCCCCCTTCGAATATTTGCACTCCGAATAGATTTATCCCACCAGTAAAGCAGGTAATGCCAATAATAATGCCTATATTATATATGGCGGGCGCAAAAGCATAAAAGATAAACCGACCCACCGCCTGCTGCATCGAAGTTAGTACGGTCGCAATCGAGAAGAGGAACGGGTTAATCGCAATCACGCGGGTCATATTGATGGCGAGTACCATTCCCGACTCATCTAGTCCCGGCGATACCACGTACCGAATCAAAGGGTCGGCAAAAATCATTATTAATATAGAAGCCACAAGCGTAAGCAAGGCCAGTAAATTGATTAAGCTTGAAGACATCTCCCATGCTGATTTTTTATTGCCTGTTGCCAGTCTTTGATTGAAAACCGGAATAAATGACACTGCCAGTGCGCCGGAAGTCAGGATAAAAAACATGAAATCCGGAATCGTAAAGGCTGCCGTATAAGCATCAATTCCGGTTGGATAAGTACCTAAATAATATGAATTAAGTAATCGATCACGGAACAGCCCTAGCATTGCAGAAATCAAAGTCGAAGCCGCCAGGACTATCGCAGCAGATCTCACTGACATCTTCATGTTTGCTAGTGTAACTACAGATTTAAACCTAAATTTCCGCATATAATCCAATTATAGCACGGCTTTTGCAAAACAAGCATTTTGGGCATGCTTAAGTTAATAGCATTGCATTTACAAAGTCCTATTTATGATAATAATTTAGCCTAACCTTAATTTTGGTTCTAAGATTTGCATTTTTCATAATCGGACTTTTGCGCCAGTTCGGAAAATATTTCTTTAACATCTTTCGTGAGCGTTCGAACCCAATCTTCCCTTCTGGAGACTTTGCAAAGTCGTTCGCGGAATCTAGCAGTAGATTCCAGACAAAAAACCACTCCAGAGTATCATGATATTTTTTAATAGCGCCAGCTTTTTGAAAACGCTCATACACCCCTTCTAGCGCCGGGAAAATATCTAAATAGTGCGGGTCCCAGTCTTTCTTATGTAGCACCGAACCGGGCGTTTCATAATACTTATATAATGGCTCGTCGATAGAAGCACACTTGTCGGTGTGGAGTATTAGTGCCGGCATCATCTCCATATCTTCATGAATAATACCTTCCTTAAATGTAAAACCGTTTTGAGTATACCACTTACGTTTCAATATGATCTGCCACGGACCCAGTCCAGAACGAACGAAGCGTTCTTTGAATTCCTCATCATTCGCATCCAAGGCCTGCAAGTATTGAGCATGTCCATCTCGGTATATTTTGGTAGCCCCCATCATAATTAAATCGGCCCCAGTTTCTTTTGCGACTCTTAATAGCTTTATAGTCGCATCGGGTGATATTTCATCGTCCGCATCCACAAACCAAATATAATTACCGCTAGCTTTTTCTACACCTATATTCCTTGCAGCAGCAGCTCCCCATTTTGCGCAGTTGTAGGCTCGTACTAGCTGTGGGTATTTTTTGCAATAAGAACTAATAATCCTTGGCGAATCATCCGTTGAATTATTATTAACCACCAGAATTTCGGCTTTAATTTCCTCCACCGATTTGATAACCGAATCTAAGCAGCGCCGTAGGTATTTTGCGGCATTATATACCGGAATAATGACTGAGATTTGCATAGTACAATTATAGCATGGGCATTTAGTTCTATGCTATAATGAAACAAGCTATGGAAAAACAATTTCGCATTATCACCGAATCTGAATTCGAAACCTTCACTAAGCATTGCCCTTGCAAAAACTACATGCAAAGTCTAGATATGTATAAGCGCTATCAAGCCATCGGGCGTGAATCATATTTGGTTGGTTTAGTGAAAAAAGATGAAGTCCTAGTAGCTGGTATTGCAAGCGTTATTTACGAAAGATTTGGACACAAAATTTTCTCGTTCAGTCGCGGTCCAATCGCAGATTATGCTAAAGTCGATAACTTTACCCTGTTCTTGGATGAATGTAAGAAATTTCTAAAAACCAAGCGCGGTATTGCTTTGCAGATTTCGCCAAATCTATTTGTACCTGCCACACCAAAGGATTTCGATGCCATTCTGAAAAAACACGGTTTTAAGAGCCTAGGTGAATACGAGCAGGTGAAGTGGACATACGCCCTAGATTTTGCCAAAATTCCAAATCTTCCCCGGGTGTCAGCAATCGAATATAGAACACCCGTGCTGGAGCCATCGCTCCCGGAAGAGTCCGAGCACACTCTGCTACGCAGCTTCCGGCGCGACCATCGATACACTATTAAATACGCTACTGAGCGCTACAATCTGAAATTGCGCGAGCTGGACATTAATGAATATCCGATTTTGCTTAAGCTGATGGCGGAATCCGGCAAAGTTCATGGCTTCGTGCCAAGGGATCAGAAATTTTTCGAGCAATTAAAACAACACTTTGGTTCGGATGTTACAGCTGTCGTAGCAGAGCTACCCGACGGTACGCCAATCGCTGCAGCCTTTTTTATTCTCTATGGCAATGAAGTAATCTATCTTTCCAGTGGCTTTAGTCGCGAACATAAGAAATTGGGTGGACCACACCTCATTCAATGGGCGATGATTAAATATGCCTATGCCAATGGTTATCAGAAATACAACTTCTGGGGCACTAATCCCGATCCCGAGAATGGAGTGTTCAAGTTCAAGCAAGGGTTTCACGGCGAGATTGAGGAATTTGTAGGCACCTACATAGCCCCACTTTCCACTATTGGTAAAGCATATATAAACAAACTTCATTACGCCAAACAGCGCGACTTACAGTAAGGAGACACGATGAAATTCACTATTCTAGAACCAGATGAATTTACCAAATTCGAGCAGCAACATCCAGTTGGAAATTTTTTCCAATCAGTCGCGAGGTCCGAGCTTCGTCGGAAAATGGGTTTTGATACCTACTTAGTTGGGGTAAAAGAGAAAGCAAGGGTACTAGCTGCCGCTCTACTAGTAGTGCGTGACAATGAAGCCTGGATTCAAATCGGGCCAATTCTGGACTATGATAATCAGGCATTATTGGACTTCTTCCTAGACGAAGTCAAGAAATTCGCCAAAGAGCACCAATTTGTCAAATTGGAAATTTTTCCGCCCATTGTACTTAGTACGCGGAATCAAGACGGGAGCGATATAGAGCGATTCAATCGCGCATCAATCTTCGAAACTTTTAAAAAACACGGTTTCACGCACGAAGGGTTCACTACGGAAATTGAGAACAAAGCTAATCGCTGGATGTTTATTAAAGATTTGGCCGATATCAAGGATATTCGTTCCGCCGAACTTACTATGAATAGCAGCACGCGCAAGAAGCTTCATAAGACTCGTCGCGAACTAGACGTTCATGTTCTTTCCGACAAAAAGGAATTAAAGGAGTGGATTCTCGCTTTAAGAGACAGCGACAATCGTAATGGCGTGCAGACTAGGCAAGTGAAATACTTCGAGGATCTATGGGATAGTTTCGGTGATAATGCCGTATTTGTGGAGGCTCGCCGTAAAGATAATGGCGAATTGGTATCGAGTGAAGTGGACGTTTTCCATCCTAATGAGATGGTTGCATTTATTGCGGGCACCGTCGAGAAAAACAAGCACTTTAATGGTTCCACAGCCATCAAAGGCTGGAATATTGAAGAATGTCTCCGTCGTGGCTATACTAGACTAAATTTATATGGCATGAAAGGCATTTTTTCAGCTGACAATCCCCTGCTTTATTTTAAATCCGGCCTTGGTGGCTATACTGAGGAATATATTGGTGGTTTCCGCCTAATCCTCAACCGGCGTAAATTATTGCAAAATAAGATTCGTCGCCGCATTAAACGCATACATAAGTAGTTGAATTTTTGTTGCGATTTTAAACTTTATCGTGTTATAATGTTTTTATGAAAAAGAAATCATCTGGGATGATTTTGCCGAAGAAAAATGATAAATCTAAAAAGGCAAAGGCATCCAAAAAAACTGCGAAGAAAAACTTAAGTTTATACTCTAGTTTAAGTTATAAGCATCGAGCTAGGAAAGAAGCTAGCGATCGCCGTCGAGCTGAAGAATTGGCCAAGCTACCGAAAGAGCCAATCAGGCGCTTCTTTGCCAGACTTCACCCGAAGCGAGTTTTCAAATGGTGGTTTTCTTGGCGTGGGCAGAAGGCTATATTGAAATTCTTTGCGGCCTGTATTCTGATTGGGATTATATTTATTGGTGGCCTCTTTCTATATTATAAGAAGGATCTTGAAGAAATTCGTCTCGACGAAATGTCAATTTCAGAGACAGTCAATACTTATCTGGATCGCAACGGTGTTCTATTATGGAAAGATACTGGCAATGAGGATTATCGTCTTGTAGTAAGCGGTGACGATATCTCTGAATACATGTACCAGGCTACCGTAGCGATTGAGGATAAGAATTTTTATAATCATCACGGAGTCGATTTTATAGCCTTAATTCGCGCCACACTTTCTACTTTAGGTGGTCGTGGTGTGCAGGGTGGTTCGACATTGACACAACAATTAATTAAGCAGGTTTATTTCTCTGACGAAGCAGCCAGCGCCGATCGTGGTGGCTTGCAGCGTAAGATTAAGGAGCTAATTCTATCGATCGAGCTAGAGAAAATGTACTCCAAGGACGAGATTCTCACCATGTATCTCAATCAGTCTCCTTATGGCGGTCGTCGTAACGGTGTAGAATCCGCATCGAAGACCTACTTTGGCAAATCCGCTAAGGACCTTACTCTGCCAGAAGCAGCCCTGTTAGCAGCTATTCCAAATAATCCAGCCGTTCTTAATCCATACAATGCCAATGGCCACGAAATGCTAATCGAGCGCCAGCACAAAGTTCTCGATGATATGGTTTCAATGGGCTACATTACCAGCGAAGAAGCTGCCGCCGCTAAAGAGGTGGCCATTCTCGAGACCATTAGACCAGAAGCTAGTCAATATGCTGATATGCTTGCGCCACATTTTGTGCTTGAAGTCAAAAAACAGCTTGAAAGCAAATACGGTATTTCCACTATGCGCGCAGGTGGTTGGACGATTAAGACAACACTTGATTATCGTGCCCAGCAAATCGCCGAGAATTCCGTTTCTGTAGTCGGTGGCGGACAAATCTACAAGAACAATAGTGATAATATTGCATTAGTGTCGCTCGATGTCGAGACATCGCAAGTCATAGCCATGGTAGGTTCAATCGACTTCAATAACCCTACCTACGGCGAGTTAAACGTTACCACTGATTCTCTCGTCGAGCCAGGTTCTTCAATCAAGCCAATTTTGGACTACACACCGCTCTTTATGCAGCGTGAAGGTATCAATTATGGACCTGGTTCAGTCTTGAAAGATGAGAATATAGATAAAATATATTGTGCAGGTTATTCTGGTACATGTGCGCTCCGTAATGCTTCGCGTACATTTAATGGCAACGTTACGATTCGTTACTCTTTAGGCAATTCATTGAATATTCCTGCAGTTAAAGCCCTTTATATTAACGGTATAGATAACTCACTAGAAATTGCTCATGCTCTCGGCGACGTATCTTACTGTGCCAATCGTGACAACTATGGTCTCTCAATCGCCATTGGTTCAGGTTGTGGAGTCCGTATGGTGGAGCATGCTAATGCCTATGCCTCCCTGGCGCGCGGCGGCTCTTATAAAGATATCGCGTATATACTTGAAATTAAGAACTCTTCAGGCGAAGTCATAGAATCTTGGATTGATTCCGAAGCGAAGAGAGTGGTCGACGAACAAGTTGCATACATGATTAGTAGTATTCTCAGCGACCGCACTGCACGTTACTGGAACAATGAAGGTTTCGTAGTGCCGGATGTCTGGACTGCTACTAAGACCGGTACCACCACGACTACTGATGCCTCAGAAACCAAGGATTCATTAATGGCCAGCTATTCTACAGCTATTTCAACCTTCGTTTGGAACGGTAATCATGACGGCTCTGGTGTATCATCTAATACTCATGATGTAGCGCGCTTTGTAACTGGTGACTACATGGAGCGTGTCCACAAGGAAGTCTACGAGCCAGACGGCAAGTGGCATTATGGTGATCAGCCGGCAAAGCCGGAAGGCATCCAGACTCTCACCGTGAATGGCAAGACCGATATTTGGCCAAGCTGGTTCAATACCAACAAGAATTCTGGTACCGCAAAAGAGACTCTCACCTTCAACCGCTACAATCACATGCTGGCTTCCGAATGTACGCCAGAAGAATACAAAATTGAAGTCGAAGTCACCAAGGTCACAGATCCTATGACTGGTAACGATGTCTACCATGTTCCAGAGCCATACGATCGTGAAGCAAGTGATCCATGTACTTACCGCTCGCCGAGTGTTTCTCTCTCCGTCAGTGGTCAGAGAATCGTCGCAGCCATTAGCTATGGTAGCGAGAATCTCAATCCAGCTAGCTTCAATCTTCAGGTCACCGCTGATGGTGAGACTAAGGATTATCCAGGCATTTCCATTGGTAGTGACGGAGTCATCAGCGGTTATACTCTAACCGGCTACGAGTCCCACATTAAACTATCAATCACCGACAACGCCGGATACACCGCCGTCGCCGACATTACATTAACACCTAAGCCAAAAGTCGACGTTCATAAGATTGATAAAGAATAGGTCGACACCACTGTTATCCATGGACGGGTGACAGGCATGGAGGGGGTCCCCCAAAATTGCATGTGTCAATTTTGGGGGAGGAAAATGCCTGGCAGGACCCGTCCAGAGTTACTTGCGTTTTGATATCTTAGCAAATATCATTTTACCTGCCGACGTTTCGTGGAACCGCATGAACTCTACGGTGATTTCTCGTCCGACTTTATTAGCAGCCCCATCCACTACTACCATCACACCGCTCGAAAGATGGCCAATTCCCTGTCCTCGCCCCGAGCCTTTTTCGGTGATTTTAAGTTTAATCTTCTCGCCGGGCAAAAACTCAGTGCGCACTGACAAAGCAAGGTCGTTAATGTTGAGTGTAGCGATTTTCTCGGCTTCAGCCACTTTAATCAAGTTATAATCAATCGTCAGGATGGCGCCTTTGTTCTCCTTAGCGTATTTTAATAGCTGCTCATCAACCTTCTTCATTCCATCACCGTCGTCGACTATCTCGGTATTCACCTCAATCACACGCTCCAATTCCGATACGTTATCAAGTCCCGCTCTAGCACGACTTCTTTTCTCGTTATCCTTGCCATCGGCCAGTAGTTGCAGTTCCCTTAGTACGCTCTTTAGGATAATCAAATCTCCATCAATAAACCCAGTCCGTGCGACATTAAGAATCCTCCCGTCAATCAGGACAGATGTGTCGACATATATTCTTCTCAGGCCACTCCTACCTGGCCGAAAATTTCTCACGGTAAGGTAAGATGTCTCCGTCAAAATCGCAAGGGTAGTAAGTAGAATCAATATTTCCATGCCCTAATTATATCATGCCAGGCTAAGCTATCAAATCCTCGCCATATTGCACCGCATGGAGGTGGTTTTGGTTTAAGGTGTCACGATATTTTGCGGATAAATCCTTCCGCCCCACTAACTCCGCGACATCAATTGCAATATCGTATCTCGATGCCGCATTCCGTCTTAACATTTCAAACGGCGTGGTGGTCGAACCCTCTTCATTGAAGCCATGTACTCTTAGTCGCCCGCGCATTGTGTAGTTTTCCAAAATGTTTTCCAGTGTTTCCGGGTAGCCATGGAAGTTTGCAATAATAGGCTTATTAGTAGTGAATAGCTCCATAAATTTAGCTTTAGTTAGCTTATTATCAGTAGTACCAATTCCACGGTAAGACAAGGCATTGATGTAGACAAATCTAATCCGGATTTTCGGCAAATCCTTCTTCAGAATCCGAATCGCTTCAATCATCTCGTGTGCGACGATGTCACCACAAGCCGTAAATACGATATTCGGCTCTTCATCTGAAACAAACTGATAAATACTAGCCCCACCATTTACAAATTCGAAATTAGCATGATGTGAATCGATATACCGTGGCCGGTCATTCTTGTCGAATGTCGCGAGATTCACCACATCCGTAGAATTAATCATAAAATTGTAAGTCTCTTCCGCCGCCACATCATCAATCGGGAAAAGACAGTTTGCCAGATTTGATGGCACCGATAGTAACTGCGAAATTAGTGCCGGCGATTGATGGGTGAAGCCATTATGATCCTGGCGCCAGCAGGTCGAGGTAGATAGTAGGTTTACCGCCGGCATTGGCGCACGCCATTTGACAGCTTTTGATTGCTTAATAAATTTCATTTGCTGCAGCAGCTGCGAAGTGATTATGGGCAGGAACGCCTCGTAGCTTCCCATCATGGCCTTCTCGCCGTTCGCGAGATGTCCAGTCATTACGGAGAAAAGCACATTCTCCGATAACATTTCCACAATGCGCCCATTTGCCGACTCGGGCAAATCCCAGTCTTTTACCGGCAGCTCACCCCACGCCCGCTTTTCTACTTCAAAAATCTGATCAAACTTGTTCGAAGTCGTCTCGTCCGGTGAAAAGAAATAAAAGTGTGGATCCTTCTTAAACTCGGCCGTGAGTAGCTCGCCAATTTTCTTGGCTGAAGAATATTTCTCTGTGCCTGGTTGGCTTATGCTATCAATCATCTTCTTCCTCCATCCCCTCTTCTTCTGACTTAGTATCATTCACCGCTTCGTCTTCAGTATTATTGACTGCATTATTAAATAACTCATCAAATAGTTCCGTCGCTCGGTAACTCCTTAACCATTCTTCTAGCTGTTTTAGTTCTCCTTCATCGGTTTTCGGGTTCTTTAAAGGAATTTGATGTGCATTATGATAACGATTCGGCCCACCTTCGCCTTTTTCGGTCTTCATAACAAAGAAAGGTGCTTCTGCTTTCTCGCTTAATGCGAGCTGGAACTCCTCGACATCTTCACCCACCCAGTACGGCATGAAACCGAATCCGCGCAGCATTTCGTTTAATTCTCTTTCCGATTTCCGAGCGTAGATTGACGGCGCAGAAATTTTATAGCCATTCAGGTGCAGGATTGGCAGAATCCTACCATTATTAGACCCAGTCAGTAGATTTCGCAAGTTTAAAGAATCAATCCCAGTAGCAGTCTCCAGCTCTCCGTCGCCAATTAATACGGCAGTAGTTTTTTCCGGGTGGCCCAGACTCATACCGTAAGCATTAGCAAGCGCATAGCCTAGTTCCCCGCCCTCCGTGATGACGCCTGGCGTGAATGGACTCGCATGGCTCGGAAATCCATCCGGCCACGAGAAATTCCGGCATAGGTACTCTAGCCCCGCCTCGTCCACGGTTGCTTGTGGATCAACCTTAGCCAGTTCCCCATCTAGCCATAGGTTTGCATTAAGCGCTGGGAACCCATGCCCAGGCCCTAGGATGAAACTGAAATTTGGCTCGTCTTTATTTCTCGCCTTGAGATTCGCATATGCCACGTTAATCCCATGACAAGTTCCCCAGTGTCCGAGTAGCCTCGGCTTGATATCGTCGAACGTCAACTCTCTTTTCAGCAAGAAATTGTTCTGCAGAAAAAGTTGCGCCACCACTAAATAATCACATAAACGTATGCGTTTCTTAATTCCTTCAATCTCCGCAATACCCACCGTACTCATATTGATAATATAGCATAAAAACAATGCAAAATAAAGGTGAAAAACCACAAACGTGATATAATAGAACCATGAAAAATGTCATGGCAAAGTTAGACTTAATGATTCCAGTAGGTATTATGGGCATTACTTTACTTACCGGAGCTACTTTAGTATCAAATATCGCTTCCGCCGATGACGTAGTGGACCAAGCTATTATCGGTGTCCCTATGTCCTGTACGATGTCCGGTACTGGAATGGACACTCATAATGCTAATATTAATAATGGTACCTATACACCAGACATTGGTACTACTACTATGCATGTATTCTGTAATGACAATGAAGGTTTTGCTATCTATGCAGCAGGATATACAGAAAATGAAATAGGTGGAACTAACAGTAATAAGTTAGTTGGAACATCAGCTAGTGGCAATGCTGCAATAGAATCAGGACTAGCCACATCAGCAGGAAATCCTGACATATCTAACTGGGCGATGAAACTAGCTATAACTCAAGATTCTGGTGACACGACTGGTGCTAATGCCTTCGTGATAGACTCTGCTCCTAATATAGAAAATGGAGAGGCGGCCAGTTTTAGTCAATATCACATAGTACCTAACGAATATACCAAAGTAGCTCATAAGGTTACCTCCACTGATATGACGGCAAATACTGGTGGAGTTAAACTAACTACTACCTATGCCGCCTATATTTCTAAAACTCAACCAGCTGATACTTACTCCGGGCAAGTCGTCTACACTCTCGTCCACCCTTCTTCCGAACCAGCGCCAATAGTTTGTAATCCATCCGGTACTACGATTGGTACTAACACTAACACTGATATCAAATGTATGCAAGATATCTCATCCACTAATAAATCCACTGTACTATCATCTATGACTACCGGTACACAATATACCCTAACCGATAAACGTGACAAAAAGACTTATACCGTATCCAAACTAGCAGATGGCAAAGTCTGGATGACACAAAACCTAGACCTAGATCTAGATGCAGGCACCACCTATACTAACCTAGACACAGACCTTGGCTGGAATACGCAAACCAATAGTTATCAAACAGCCTCTTGGACTCCATCTCGCTCTACCTATGCAACTACTACTAATAACATCCACGAATGGTGCCAGGGTGGAACGTGGAATTCACAATATAATTACTGTTCACAAAACAATACCCCAGAATCTTATGACCCAGGAGACCTTTACTGGAACACTGAAATTAGTGACTGGTCAGACTGGGATGCATATTATAATTCATGTGACTTAACTACTAGCACTCCATCTTGTAATGAATCACTAAACCCTCTGTCTACTTATGCCGGTTCTACTGGCACCGCCCAATATCACTTGGGTAACTATTACAACTGGGCTGCTGCTATTGCTTCAAATGACACTAGTATATATGGAGTATACAATGAAAACACTGGTGAATACGAAAACCTAGAAACTAATGAGTCTATCTGCCCAGCTGGTTGGACACTGCCATACTCTACTTGGAATGATAGCTTAAGCCAAAGCGAAGGTGATTTTGCCGACCTATGGACTGAATATGGCTGGACGGATAATGATGGTTTTAACGATATATCTACTATCTGGTCAGCTCCGCTCTACTTCACCCCCGCCGGCAACTTCTACGGTAATCTCGGGGATGTCGGGAGCGGCGGCTTCTTCTGGTCGTCTGTTGCGATCAATGACGGCACCGCCAGTTACGCGTACTTCAGCGTGGATGGATACGCCAACCCAGCATTCGGCAGCGGTCGCGGCAACGGCGATTCCGTCCGATGCTTGCTCCGCTAGTTCCAGGTTCCCTCCCTCCAGCCTTTCCTGAAAAACAAATCACAAGCCTACTAGACTCTGCTGATGGTTTTATCGAGTAGCACCCTTTCCTTCCATAAACTCTTTGATCCTCGCTATTTCATCCCTCAGCGCTGCTGCGCGTTCGAATTCCAAGTTCGCTGCCGCAAGTTGCATTTCGGAAGTCAGCTGTTTAATTAAAGGTGGCAATTCGTCTTTCGGCACGCGGCGGATATCCAGTTTATTCTCCTTCTCTTTCTCAGGTATAATCGCACGTAGTCCTGCCGAAATCTCCTTTACCACCGAATGGGGCGTAATGTGGTGCTTCTCATTATACTCTTTCTGTAGCTCGCGCCGACGATTCGTCTCCGAAATCGCCTTTTCCATACTCTCGGTGATAAAATTCGCGTACATTATCACCTTCCCCTCTTCGTGCCGCGCTGCTCGTCCAATCGTTTGAATCAAAGCCGATTCCGAGCGTAGGAACCCTTCCTTATCCGCATCGAGAATCGCCACCAGCGACACTTCGGGCAAATCCAGCCCCTCGCGCAAAAGATTAATCCCTACCAGCACATCGTATACTCCCGCTCTTAAGTCGCGCAGAATATCTCCCCGCTCCAGAGTATCAATGTCTGAATGAATATAAGCCGTCTTCACACCACGCTCTTTCAAATGATCCGACAAATCCTCCGCCATTCGCTTCGTCAGGGTCGTGATTAGTGTCCTCTGCCCCTTCGCGATTCTCTTGTCAATCTCCTCCATCAGATCGTCAATCTGTCCATCCGAACTTCTCACCTCGATTTCCGGATCCAGCAGTCCAGTCGGGCGAATCACTTGCTCGGCTGGCTTCGGCGAGACTTCTAGCTCATACTCACCTGGTGTTGCCGAGACATATATCGCCTGATTGATATGTTTCTGAAATTCACCGTAAGTCAGTGGCCGATTATCCAGAGCCGACGGCAGCCGAAATCCATAATCCACCAAGGTTACCTTGCGCGCATGGTCGCCGTTATACATCCCCCGCACCTGTGGCAAGGTCATATGTGACTCATCCACTATCATCAAATAATCATCCGGGAAGAAATCCAGCAAGGTCGATGGCGGCTCTCCGGGTTGGCGACCATCAAGGTGCCGAGAATAATTCTCAATTCCCTTCACGAACCCAGTCTCTTTTAGCATTTCGAGGTCATATTTTGTACGTTGTGACAACCTCTGTGCCTCCAGATATTTCTGATGTTTCTCGAAATATTTCATCCGGTCTTCATATTCCGCCCGAATTGTCACCAAGGCCTTCTCTAATTGGTCCACTGGTGTCGCATAATGAGTATTTGGAAAAATGTGAATGTGTTCTGGCTTCTCGCGCACTTCTAATGTTAAAGGATCCACAATCTTCACTTCCTCCAAAGTGTCAAACCCGAATTCGAACCGATAGGCGAATTCACCATTTGCCGGAAACAAATCAATCGTGTCTCCCATCACTCGGAAGTTACCGCGTTCAAACGCCAAATCATTCCGGTGATATTGCATCGCCACTAAGCGGCGAATGAAGTCGAGTTGCGAAACTGGCACTAGAGAGCTTGAGGGATCTCCGGAGGTCACGACCGAGGTGGAAGATGCGCCGCCCCCGTGACGACGGGCGGCGGCGACATCGTGCCCGAAAGCCTCTAGTGCCAGTTTCCATTCATTTCCATTTCGCCACATCGGTAGCGACATCGCCGTATAATACGCTGGCGAGCCGATACCGTAAATACACGACACGGATGCTACGACGATTACATCTCGCCGAGTTAGTAGCGCTTCGGTCGCCCCGTGTCTCAGGCGGTCAATCTCGTCATTAATCGCCGAATCTTTCTCAATATACGTATCGGTCGAGGCAATATATGCCTCCGGCTGATAGTAATCGAAATACGATACAAAGTAATGTACCTCGTTCTCAGGAAAGAAATCTCTAAATTCCGAATAAAGCTGTGCCGCTAGAGTTTTATTATGTGCTAAGACTAGAGTTGGCCTCTGTGTCTTCTCGATAATATTCGCCATCGTGAAGGTTTTTCCTGACCCGGTCACGCCTAGCAGAGTTTGTTCATGGACACCACGATTAATTCCGTCCACGAGTTGCTTAATCGCGGATGGCTGGTCGCCGGTCGGCCGGAATTTTGACACTAATTTGAATTTTGCCATATCTATTATTATAACATGCTCTATCTACTTAAAATATGCTACAATGAAAATATGAGAATTCTAGAAAAACCCATCACTAGGCAGGAGCTAATTAATTCCTCGACCAATTTTATCGACGAAAATACCATCAAATCTGCCGTTGACATTAAGCGTGAAATTATGGCGGTCGACTCGCCCATGCATTATGATTGCGAGCAGCTCTTACTTGAAAATGGCTCAAACCAAGCGGATATCTGGGGTATCAACCTCTATTTGGATGAGGAAAACATAGACGACATGGTCGAATTTGATTCCATGATTAATATCCGCCCCGCTCAGAATAACCGCACACGTTCCGTTGAAAATCCAGAAATTCAAGCCAAGATCAAATCAGTAGTCTCAAAATGGATAATTTAAATCGTATTCATAGTAAAGAGGCTTATCAAGACTGGCTCACGCGCCCGATTACTTTTCAAATGAGCAATATCGGCAGTGAGGTATCTCGTTCGCTCAAATGGACAGCAAAAAACAATAAACCCCGTGCCGACAAAGCTATCAATCGTGCCCTGGAACTCTTCGATTTTACTATCGAATCTAATATTAAAAATCACGCCCGCCTCACTGAAATATTAAAAGCCCGCGATGAATTCTGTGATTATTTTTTCGGCGACAATACTTACCACACCGACCCGAATAAGATGCAAAAGTACTACGACGGCTTTGCCATGATTGATGCATTGCGCCCAAATAGTATTATAGGAACATGACATGCCGAAATACTTAGTCACCGTTAAGCCCGGTTCGTCTCAAGAAAAAATCATTCAAACCGCCCCTGGCGAGCTTACTATCTATCTCCGCGCTAAGCCTCATGATGGCGAGGCCAACGAAGCTCTTGTTAAAATGCTGTCCAAGCATTTTAAGATTCCAAAAACTTCCATTCGAATTCTTCGCGGCCACAGGTCTCACACCAAAATTATTGAACTATAACCAATTTAATCTTCTTTACTCTTCATAGTTGGGAACGGCACCGCCTCGCGGCCTGGTACTCCTTCGAGTAGCCAGAAATTGCGTTCCGAGTTGCCCCAGCCACAAGCTGGCGGCATACCATATTCAAGCATTTCTACGAAGTCCATATCAAGCATCTGAGCTTCTTCATCACCCGCATCGCGAGCCGCTTGCTGCTCCTGGAATCTTGCCAGCTGATCCAACGGGTCATTTAACTCCGAGAATCCATTTCCCATTTCGGTCCCGGCAATCACTGGGTGGAATCTTTCCGTCACTAGAGGATTCTCAACCGATTTCTTCGCCAGTGGCGACAAACTCAAAGGCTCCTCAATCACCCAGTATGGTCCCGCCGAAGTCTTACGAATTAGTTTCCATACATCGTCAATTAGATGTGGTGTCGTGGTATTTTCAAGCTTCTTCACGAAATCTTCGCGTTTCAAATCATCTGCACCCCAATTCTCTAGCAAAATCTTAATCAGTTGTTCTCTATCCGGATTGAACACGTCCACATTGTATTTCTCACGCAGCAAATCCGCATATTTATAGCGTGGCCATTCGCAATCTAAATCAATCTCGAACCCGCCTACGTTAAATTTCAAAGTCCCCCAAGTCTCCTTGCAGACATACTTAATCATTTCCTCGTAGAACTTCATGCCGTCTTCGTAGTTCTCATAAGCTGCATAAGCCTCAAAAGCGATATGTTCCGGCAAATGTTCATCGTCTACGCCTTCATTGCGAAATCTCGGCCCAATATCATATACCTTCTCGAACCCACCACCAAGTAGCCGCTTCAAAGGCAATTCGTGTGAAATGCGTAAATAAAAATCCTCATCCAGCGCATTCATATGCGTTACAAATGGCTGCGCATCAGCGCCACCCGTCGTATGCTCGAGCACTGGAATATTAATCTCGATAAACCCATGCGAATTCATAAAATCGCGTGTCGCCTGCCAGAACTTAGACCTCCTCACTAGTCTCTCGCGCACTTCAGGATTTACGTTCATGTCAATATATCGGCGGCGGTAACGCTCTTCCTTGTTGGTAAATTTCTCCGGCAATGGGCGTAGAGATTTAGTTAGTAGCCTCACATAATCCGAGAACACCGATATCTCACCAGTCTGAGATTTATCTACCTTACCAGTGGCTTCAACAAAATCCCCAATATCTAGGAGCTTAGTGTCTTTCGCTCCAAGGAGTCCCGTCGGTGTCTCCTCAGACGTCGCTCTCATGAAAATCTGTATTTCGCCAGTATAGTCACGTAGTTTTAAAAAAACCAACTTACCAAATGAGCGAATCGCCACAATCCGCCCGACTATAGTAACTTCTTGTCCTTGTTTTTCATCAAAATGATTAATAATATCAGCAATTTTAGCTGTGCGGTGAGCCTTAGATGGATATGGCTCTATCCCGCGTTCTTTTAGCTCCGTTAACTTACGGAGTCTTTCGTTTCTATAATCTTCAAGTAACATATTTTTATTATATCATGTTACTGGATTTCAACAATCTTAACCTTTTTTCCGTTAAAATCAAACGATTCGCCGGCTTTTCGCCCGAGGAGAGCCTTCCCGATTGGTGATTCGTTTGAAATCTTGCCCTCAAGTGGATTAGCTTCAGTCGCACCAACTAAAGTGTAAGTTAGTTTACGTCCACCAAAATCCAGCGAAGCGGTTGCGCCGAGGTCAATCTTGCTTCTCTTGCCGCCGCGAATTACCTTGGCGTTCTTTAGAATTTCTTGAATCTCTAGGATTCTTCCCTCGGCTATCTTTTGCTCGTTCCGAGCCGAGCTATATTCCTCGTTCTCGGATAAATCTCCAAAAGCTCGCGCCGTAGCAATCCTCTCAGCAATCGCCGGGCGGTTTTTTATTAATTCATCGAGCTCCCTTTCGAGCTCTTTCTTACCATCTGCGGTAAGGCTGATTGTTTTATTAATCATCTTTGCTCCATTTTACAAACAAACTATAGTTTATATGAAAAAAAGCATTGTGTCAACCGTCTTTTTGCTAAAAATGTTAGAATTTTTCGAATAGCTCATCCAAGCTGACGCGCCAGTTTTTACCGGTCTTCCTATCCGTGATTTCAGCCTCGTTGTCTGCCAGAGTTTTGTCAGAGATGACCACTCTGAGCGGTATGCCCATTAGCTCACTGTCGGCAAATTTCTCACCCGGTCGCTTGTCACGGTCGTCAAACAGCACAGTATCTTCTCTGCCGGTATAGAATTTCTCTGCTTCCGATATTCCATTTTCGCCTATACCAATCAAATAATACTTAAACGGTGCCACCGTCTCCGGCCATACTAAACCCTTCTCGTCGGCGAATTTCTCCACAATTACCCCCATTAATCTAGATACGCCAATTCCATAGCACCCCATGTAGACGGTCCTCTGCTGATTACTCTCGTCAATATATTTTAATTCCAGTGGCTCGGCATATTTAAACTTCAGCTTGAAGATATTTCCCACTTCGGCAGCGGTAGTCTCTTCGAATTTCTCGTCGGTCGCATTCAGGTCATTCAATACTTCTGGGCTATAAACTTCCTTGTTTAGAACGATAGATTTGTCCTGGTTATAATATATGGTATCCTCCCCTACCGGTAAGAACGTCTGAAATTCATGCGAATATTTCGAGAAGATACCACCACTGGCAAATGTCTCATAGGTGGAATCGCCCACTCCTAGCCGCTCAAATATCCTCCCGTAGGCCAGCTCAACCTCATGGTAGAATCTATCCAAATCTTCCTGGGAAGTATGAAAACTATATAAATCCTTCATCAAGAACTCGCGCCCACGCAAAATTCCAGACTTAGCGCGGAGTTCGTTGCGGAATTTATTCTGAAATTGATATACATAGAGCGGCAAATCTTTATAGCTAGAAATATAGCTCTTCATTAGATTCGTAACTGGTTCCTCGTGTGTCGGCGCAAGGCCGAGAATCCCGCCCGAAGCTAACTCTGTCTTGAACCAGATATCCACTTCCTGATCAGAAAACCGACCCGTCTTCTCCCACGGTTCGGGATTTTGCAGAGTCGCCATTAAAATCTCTTCGCAACCGATTTTATTTAATTCGTCCCGGATGATGTTTTTGATGTTTTCTATAACCCGAAGGCCTAACGGCAAAAAATCATATACGCCAGCCATTTCCTTGTGGACGTATCCAGCCCTAATTAACAATGCGCCATTAACCGCCGTCTCGTCTTTAGGCGCTTCCCTTAAAGTCTTTAAAAATGATTTAGATAATCTCATAACAGACTAATTATACCATATCTTATTATTGGATTCCAAGCACGTACAGAAGATAGAAAGCCACCCCGTTCTTAAGCATATGAAGTAAAATGCCAGAGTATATCGTCCCAGTGATTTCTCTCATGGCACATAGGACTATCGACATCGCAAATACATTAACTCCCACGTTCCATTGCATATGAATAATACCAAAACCAAGAGAAACTAGAAGATTTGAGATTATAATTGAGGCTACCTTCGAATATTTTTTTAGAAAAGTATCCTTTATTCTGCTATATAGCCACCCACGGAAGATGATTTCTTCCACAATCGGTGCTACCACTACGATTATAAAGAAAGCAATCATGCGATCTAGTCCAGAGATATAAGTACTGAATCCAACATTCTGGACCTCCTCAGCATTAAACCATGGGAATAAACTAAATAGCGCCACCAGTGCCGTCGCAAATAGTAAATAAACAATCATCCCTAGTGGGGCGAGGCCAATATCTGCCCAAGTCGGCCAACCTTTTATTCCAATTCCCGCTAGATATGTCTTGGCACTAACGCTGTTTTTCGATTTCCTTGAGCCTTTCTTGCTCGCCTTCTTTTTGTCGGTTATGAGTTTCGGAATCACTATAATTAATACCATGGCCAGTAGGTACGAAAGCACCGAATAGATTGCAGTCGTCACTGGCTGGACAAACGTTTCAGCCCCTACCATCCAAAGCATTATATACCCGACGGCTAGCTGGGACACGATAATCGCCGCTCCTGCCCAGACCATATATAATAGTGCTTTTATAATTACCATTAGTTCGCAATCCTGATTATATCCAGTATTGTCACGATGAAGATTAAGGCAAGTAGCACGATGAACGCCCTCGATACAATCTTTTCCTCGGTCTCTTTACTAAGTTCCTTCTTGCGAAGTTTATAGATTGCAATTAAAAGCCACCTGCCCCCATCAAGCGCCGGAATCGGTAGTACGTTCATGCAGGCTAGAGATACAGATATTAGTGCCGCTAGGAATGCCAGATTAGCTGGACCGGCCGCCGTAAAGGCCGGGAACAATACCCCGATGATACCGACTGGGCCGGATACGGAATCTCCCACCTCGGAAAGGTCCTCTTGCCCCTGCTCCCTCACGTCGGAGTTAAAGCTAAATAATCTCGCAGTACCGGACACTAACTTGGAAAGCATAATACCAACGCCCTTAAATGTCTCTCCGGTTAGTTGCAACGTCAGTCCTGCTCCTACTACTGGCGCTGACCAGGTCGAATAAGATACGCCCTGGCTGGTCGCCATCGTAACGCCGAGTAGGTATTCAGAGCCAGCCTTATTTAACGTCACCGGAATCTTAAGCTGAATTTCCTGCTTCTCGCCTGAACCGCATTCGCAGGGTTGCTCAGCACAGGAAGACATGTTGCAAACCTTCTCCCATCGCTTAATGATATATGTTACAGTCTCTCCTGCATGCTCTTCATTGTAATCAGTTATTTCGCTAGCATGTGTATAAGCATTGCCATCTACCGATAGAATATAATCATCTTTCTCTAACCCTGCCTGCATTGCTGGTGAACCCTCCGCCACACTGGCTATCTGAACTGGTACGGACTCAACCCTGGTGTCGCCCGGGACTGTAAATTGCCCTTCTAGGAACTCTGGCATCCCTACCCACGCAAGGATGGTAAAAATCACAAATGCCACCAACCAGTTCATCGCTACGCCGGCGAAGAGGATTTTGGTTTTTGCGAGGAAACTCGCCTTGCCAAATGTGCCGCTCCTCTTATCTGCGGCCGATTCCCCATCCATTTGACAGAATCCGCCAATCGGTAGCCAGTTTAAGCTAAAAATCATGCCGTTCTGGGCTAGGCTTTTATCCTTCACGTCCGAATAGACGACTTTGGACACCTTTTCCTTCTTCCATTCGCTGCGCGGAATCTTGATCCATTTCTTAGTCTTGGCATCCTTACGCCAAGCAATCGCCCGCGGTGGAAACCCAATCCCAAATTCCAGTACGTTCACACCGTTTTTTCGGGCTGCTAGAAAATGTCCGAACTCATGCGCTGTAACTAGAGCCATTAATACTAGTAGTCCAACAATCACACCTAAAATTATATCCATAAGAATTATTATATCACATTACTAATTGTTTATTTGCCAAATCTACGATTGCGCTTATCGAACTCCTCAACGATATCTTTAATATCTTCAGAACTCATATCTGGGAAGTATTTCTTTATAAACATAAACTCTGCGTAAGAAGCGCGCCAGAGCATAAAACCAGAGATTCTTTCCTCGCCAGATGTCCTTACTACCATATCGATATTTGGAATCTCCGGGTGATAGAGGTGCTTTCTAATCGTCTCGGGCGTAATCTTGCCGTCGGCTTCCATCGCAATATTGGCCGCATCGGCAATTTCCTGCTCGCCACCGTAATTGAAACAGAAACCAACCGTGATACCATCACAATCCGCGGTCATCTTCTCCGCCTTCTCAATAGCACTAGCTAGCTTGGGCGAGATTCTGTTTTTCGAACCTAGGACCAATAACTTGCCGTTTCTAGCCTTTAGCTTCTCAGCATATTTCGGAATTTTTGTCTCGGCCAGCTTCATCAGATAAGATACTTCCTTCTCGCTTCGGTCCCAGTTCTCGGTGCTAAAAACATAGAAAGTAATGTACTTAATTCCAGCCGCTTCGGCTCCGTCCACTAATTTCTCGATTGCTTTTAGACCGTTCCTGTGTCCTTCAATGGAAGGTAGCGAATGTTCCTTTGCCCAACGCCTATTGCCGTCGGCGATGACTCCTAAATGTACTAAACTCATATCTTCATTATCTCGTCTGACTTGTTTTTAAACTCTGACTCGACCTTATCATTGAACTCTTTCGTAAGCTCATCGATTTCCTTCTCGGCTCGCTTCTTTACGTCTTCACTCAGCTCGGCTGCAATTTTAACTGCCTTGCGGGCATCTTCTCGCACGTTACGGATTGCTACCTTGGCCTCCTCGACTTTTGACGAAGCCGCTTTGACAATTTCCTTGCGGCGCTCCTCAGTTAAAGCTGGAATTGGTACCCTAATCACGCGACCATCATCGGCCGGATTAAGTCCAAGTGATTGGTCGGCGCGAATCGCCGCAGTGATGGCTTGGATGTTGGACGGGTCGAAAGGAGTAATTACCAAAAGAGTTGCATCGGCAGCAGTAACATTTGCCACCTGATTTAGTGGCATGAATTGCCCATAGGCCTCGACCTTCACGCCAGATATCATATCAGGATGAGCTCTGCCGGTCCGGACCTTTTTCATCTCATCTTTAAATCGCGAAATAATGTCTTCCATTTTTTTACGATCTTCTTTGGTGTCAAACATAATACTCCTTTATTAATAATTTCATTATATCATATATCGGCCACAAAAAGACTCTCCCAGGGAGAGTCTTTCGAATTATTCTTCAGCTTTTGCTTCGATCGAATCGCTTATTTTCGATTTCTTCTCGGCTTCCTTTGCGGCCTTCTTTGATTTATTCTCGAGGGCAGCGCGCAGCTTCTTCGCCTTCTCAGCACGGGCCTTGAAGCGATCGACACGACCTTCTGTATCAATAATCTTCTCTTCACCAGTGAAGAAAGGATGCGATGCAGACGAAATCTGAATCTTTACTAATGGATATTCTTTGCCATCCGTCCACTTGATTGTTTCTTCGCTTTTCGCCGTGGACTTACTCAAAAACGAATAGTTAGCCGCTTCATCGATGAAGACGACATCACGATAATCCTTAGGATGTAACTCTTTTTTACTCATAATTAGACAAATTATATCAGAGATTTCAAAAAAAGTAAAGAAAGGGTGGGTCAAAACCCACCCTTCTTGGGTGATCTACAAAATCGTATCAATGTCGCTGACAATTTCGTCAATAAAGCCGTATTTCTTGGCTACTTCCGGCAGCATATAGAATTCCTTCTTTGCCACCAAGTCGTATTCTTTTTCAGTCATACAGCTGTGACTCAAGATGTGTTGTTTTACGATTCTTTCACTAAATTCCCGGTCGAAATCAATCTTCTCTCCCATACTACTAGTCTTACCATAAGAAACACCAGATGCTTCATGCATTAAAAATGTCATATACGGCAAAGAATAGCGCTTTTTGCCAGTAATACCAATCAGAAAGGCCATGGAACACCACATGCCAATATTGACAGTATAAACTGGAGTCTTGCTTAGTGCTATAGTTGAGAGTAGCGAAAATCCTTCGGGCACCTCTCCGCCTGGAGAGTTGATGTAAAGAACAATCGGTTTCCTTCGTTCGGGTGGGATAGATGTATCGCTCCTGTTGATGGCGAAAATCTGTCTTACTAGTTCAGATGTCGGTGACAACGTAGGATTAGACTCGTCGGAGCACTCCTCGATTGATTCGATTTCCCCACAGAGATACAATCTGCGGTTCTTCTCATCTTCTCGATTCGATAACTCCCACAGTGCACAGTTGACATGTAGCTGGTCGTCCGGTATAGAAATCATTTTTCACACCTCCCTTCTCTTGTTAAAGTACTTTTTGTAAATCACCCAAGCGTATTTTAGCCTGCTCTCTTGTTTTTTTCAAGCATATCTGCTATAATACAGATATATACTATTTAACGAAACAGTTTTTGGGAGATTTCCTGAGCGCGACAGGCGCCCGAGTATACCCAGAAACAAAGAGAAAGGAAATCATATATGACAGTTAATGTCGATATGAAAGCTCTGCTAGAAGCTGGTGCACATTTTGGGCACAAAACTAGCCGTTGGCACCCTAAGATGGCGCCATATATTCACAGCAAACGCGGTGAAACCCACATTATTAATCTTGAAAAGACCGTCGATGGCCTTGAGACAGCTTTGCCAAAGCTTACCGAAATCATCAAGAACGGCAAGAAGGTTCTCTTCGTCGGCACCAAGAAGCAGATTAAGGAGCTCGTCAAGGAAGCCGCCGAAACTGCCGAAATGCCGTACGTCACGGTCAGGTGGGTTGGTGGTACCCTAACTAACGTTGAGACCGTGAATCGCCAAATCAAGAAGCTTAAAGATTTGGAGCGCCGCATGGCATCAGGCGAACTCGAGAATCGCTATTCGAAGCTCGAAGTTCAGCGCTACCAGGAAGAAATCGATCTATTAAACGAACGCTACGGTGGTATCAAGGACATGACTGAGCAGCCTGCGGCTATTATCGTAACTGATGCGATGGAAGACAAGAATGCAATCAAAGAAGCTAACGGTCTAAAAATCCCAGTCTTCGCGATTACTGATACTAATGTCGATCCTACCCCAATCAATTACGTCATTCCGGCCAATGACGATTCCATCAAAGCAGTTAAATTAATCTTGGATTATTTCGTTGAAGCCATTAAAGAAGGTAAAAATAATAAATAGGAGGTAATATGGCAAAAGTAGAAATATCAATTGAGCAAATCAAGAAGCTCAAAGAGCTATCTGGTGCAGGCCTCACCGATGCAAAGCAGGCACTTGTCGAGGCAGAGGGCGATTTCGACAAGGCGCTCGAGGCTATGCGAAAGAAGGGCTTAACCAAAGCCGAGAAGCGTGGTGACCGCGAGACTCGCGAAGGTCTAGTCGAAGCTTACATTCACGATGGCCGTCTAGGTGCAATTGTCGAGGTAAACTGTGAGACCTCATTCGTGGCTAAGACCGAAGAGTTTAAAACCCTCGCACATCAAATCGCCATGCAGATTGCATCCATGAACCCACTTTACGTTTCCGAGGATGATATTCCTGAGGACGTTCGTAAGGCCAAGATGAAAGAGCTCGAAGCTAACTTCAAGGGTCCAGAGAACATGAAAGAGAAGATTCTTGAAGGTCAAGCTAAGAAAGCTTTCTCTGATAAGGTACTAATGAATCAACCATACATCTTGGACGACACCAAGACCGTAGAGCAGTTCATCAAAGAAGCCATTGCCAAGACCGGCGAGAATATTACCGTTCGTCAGTTTAAGCGCATTGAGCTTGGCGTAACAGAATAAAAACCAAAATCAAATCGGGCGCCCTCGCAGTGGTGCGCCCGATTTTTGTGTAGAGAAATTATCGTCTATTTCTTCCTTGAATCTCTTCTTGCAATAAATATCACGCCGCCAATCCCAGTCATTAGGAATATCAACATGCCAGTAATGAGGAAATCAACTCTCGAGACGTTATTGTTACCAGATATTTTACCAGTATCAGGCACCGGGATTACTTCCTCGCCTTCAATATCTTTAGTCAGATACCTTACAGTTAACTCATCACCATTAAGGTTATAGGCGGTAATTTTAATCGTATAGGTCCCAGAAGGTAAATCATATTTATCAAAAGGCAATTCAACTTGTTTCTCTGGCGGTAGAGCCGTAATTGGTGAAAGCGGAGTAACTAAATTGCCATCTTCATCGAATACCTCAATCTTAAACTCACCGATTTTATCCTCATCCGATCCTTCCTCGCTCTCGGTGTAGTCTAAGTCAACATAAGTTTTACCAGTTTCTTCGTCATCATCTAGTTCTGCTATGAACGGAGTATAGCTAAACTGTATGATGTCTTCATCGGGTCCAGAAGCACCATCGCCAGTGGCTCGCAGGACGTAATCGCCATAGCCATATTGCGGCTGACTGAGGTCAAGGCTTAAAGGAAAAGAGCCGGCGGCATAGTCAACGTTTTCATCAATTAAATCAAAGGTCTGTTCTACCCCATTCAAATCCGTATAAATTAATACAACCCTAACATTCGCAACGTTCCCGTACGAGATAGTTAAGTTCTTTTCTGGATTAATCGAAACCGTGCCTGACTCAACCCCATCGATACTAATCTCTGGATTGGTCCCGACCACACGTATGACAATCGTATCTGTTACATTTGATAAAGCTGAAACTCCCGGATTTGGCAAAGCCACCGCAACCGCAGTCATCACGGCGACTGTGACCAATCCGAAAAAGCCCAGTAGTTTTTTATGTGTCTTTTTCATCTCTACACTCTTTTTTATTTTTTTATTTTTATCTGCGAAGTGAGCTTTCGCTCTTAAAGCCCCAGCCCTAGACCGACAATCTCGAGCGGCGCTCCTTGCGCTTCTTACCACGGATTATACACCATACAATAATAATTGTCAATAGGATTATGGTTATTAATATAGCTGGGATTACGTTTATCACGACGATTTGCTCTATCGTCTCAGTCTCTCCAGCTGCTTCCACGGTCCAAGTTACTTTGAAAATGCCAAATCCAGGTGTTTCTTTCCATTCGTCAGTTACTACTAATTCTGACTCAGGTATCACGGAAACCCTGCCACCATTTGAAGGGGTCTCATAGTGTCCACCAAACAGTATTCCGTCTACTATCAATTTACCATGAACATTAAAATCCACGTTACCAGTATTCTTTACTTTTGCTATGCCACTGATAGTGTTACGAGTCTTCTCGTTCTCGGTAATAGATTGTCGGATGGTTAAATCTCTTATCTCGGCCGAAATCACCGACTCGCTGTCAATCGAGCGCCCATAGACCACCATACCTGGACTTGCTTCCGTCTTGATGCCATTTGCTGAAGCCACGCCATTAGTGGTGCGTGCGAAAATCACGGCATATTGTCCACCGCTTGGGATGCTGCCTGGTGTCTCAATTCTATATTCAGCTGTATAGGAAGTATTAGGTGCAATTTTGGCATTAATGGTTTTCTTGTAAGTTCCATCGGCATCTTTAAAGGTAATCCAGCGCGAAAGCTGGGTGTAATTCGTCTCATTACTAAAACCTAGTTGATAGGTGTCATTCTGCTCAGAGTAGATATATGAATACGGAGCGGCGAAGACCTCGATTTCTAGTTCTCTGTCGCCAGTGTTATTGACCGTAAAAGAATCATTATAGACCGAACCGCCTGAGAGCTGATATGTCTTGCTGACTGGTGTCAAGCTAATATTGGTGCCAGTTTGATCGGCACTTTCTTCCGCGCTTTGTTCTGACTCCACATTATCTTCCGCATAAACTCCAGTCTGAACAAAAAAAACCGGACTCATTAGTAGTGCCACAATTGCCAACGAATTAATAATACCTTTTTTCATTTACCTCCTTACTCTTTATGCTATTATATCACGCATGCTAGGATTTGGCTAGTAATGTTCTTGCTGGTTTTGTTGCTGGGGGGAGGTTACCTTCTTAATGCTATGCTGTGAGTGTGATACTGACAAATGTAACATCGGAAATGCTATCTAATCTAGTCCCTACTCTGCTTTCGGTTCTAGTCCTTCTAGCAATGAATCCGTCTAGCATATCTGACATACCACAATAAAAAACGTGCGCCTGACTAGACTAGACTTGCCTTCGGCAAGTCTTCCGGCGGGCGTCGGTTCGGAAAATCTAAAACTTGTTTTAGATTTTCGCTCACCTCCTACGCCGGGCGAACTAACGTTCTCGTCTAGTCAGACACCACGATTTAATTCAAGATTAAAAGCCGGCAGATTGGTCTTTTCTTCTTGCGAAGTGTTATTTTCTATAGAGCGAGCAAGAAAAAAGGCCAAGATACCGGCTTTTAACTTGAATTAATGGTGCGCCTGACTAGACTCGAACTAGCACAGCCGTGAATATGGCCACTACCACCTCAAGGTAGCGTGTCTACCAATTCCACCACAGGCGCATACAGTAATTATACCATATTATTACTGTTATGGGGTTTTATTTTTAGTGGCTGTATTCACTGCCCAAGTATTTACATCATTAAATCTATCCAGGGCCGTTACCAGTTTAAGGTCATTGCTAAAGGTGCGCACATTACGGTTATAATAATAGGTCAGATTGGGCTGATAAATGCCAATTGCCGGCACATTGGAGACCCAATACTCGAGGAACCTTTCATACTTTTTAATCCTTAGAGATTCATCCAATGTTTCCCTACCGCCTAGCAGCAAGTCATCCACAAGCGCATTGCGATAATTCGAAAGATTTAGTCCGGATTGTGATACTTGCGACGAATGATAATACGGCAGAGGATCCGGGTCCGCTCCCAGCTCGATTTCGTAAATCAGCAAATCATAGCTCCTTTTAGAGAGAACATTCGAGACGAATTCCTGGTTTTCTTCGTAGGTGGAGATATGAACATCATAGCCCAGCTCAGTCAGGGCGTTCCCGACTAGCTCAGATACCTTAGGTAGGAATCCGGAATTTACCGTCGCAATTTCTAGGAACTTCCTTTCGCCGCCATTTAACTCCGCCAGTTTTGATTTAGCTGCTTCCAGATTATATTCCGGCAAGGCCGGATAGTTCTCTAACTTAAGCTGCGACTCTAGTAAAGGGTAATTTAGCGCAATAGTATTTGGAGCTTCGTTCCTAATCTCGACCATATTAATACCCTGTCGGATTGCCTCTCTCACGGCTATGTCCTTGACATTCTGACTCGTGGTATTAAAGAAGATAAATGCACCCGAATTTAAACTAGAATTCTTATGGTGAAACTGTGCAGAGGTAATTTTATCATCAACCGCCTCTGTTAGCTCCGCAGTTGCCGTTACCGTACCTGCATTGATGGCGCTAATGATACTCTCCTGGTCAGTAAAAATATGAATAGCAAAACTACTCAACATAGTCTGTTTCCTATAATAATATGGATTGGATGATAGGTATATCACCTTCTCGTTGCTGGTTGAACTGGACTGCGCAGCATTGAAGAAAAATGGTCCCGAGCCAGTCGGCGCATTGGAGAAGCTATCCTCGATTAACGTCTTAGGATCGGAATCCGACAACAAATGCTCCGGCACCACTGGAATGACCAGCGCGGTCATGAAATCCGCATACGGAGTCGCCAAGGTAAACACGATTTCGTTGTTCTCATTAGTTGTCACCTTAACATTAGCCAGATTCGCATCATAAATAGTATTTACCGCAGGATTCTTGATTAAATTTAACGTAAACATGACATCATCGGTGGTCAATGGTTCCCCGTCCGACCACTTTAGGTCGTCTCGGATTTTTACCGTCCAGATGCGCCCATTTTCGCTTGGTCTGATATATTCGGCCAGCTGTGGTGCCGGGTGGCCCGAGCGGTCAATCGCGGCTATGGTTGAAAACATCAGCCTACTCAGCACTCGCTCACTGTTGGTATTGGCAAATAATGGGTTCATCGAATTTACTTCTCCTATGGTGGCCTCTATGTAAGTCCCACCAGTAGACCAAGAATTCCCAGCATATGAATCCCCAAACCAAAAAGCTTGCGCAATCGCCAACATAATTAGAGCGACCACTAGTAGTCCCCATTCAAGAATTAAGAGTCTGATACTGGCAATATGAGAAAACCTCCCAATAATATTCTCGCGGATGTGCTCCTTACTCTCCGCACCAACCTGAACCGAAGCCTTTGAGAACTTCTTTAGGAATTTTTGCCCACGCTTTTTAAGAGATTTTTTCATACTATGATGGAATTAATAATAGTCCTAGAATCGATAAAACAAAAATCACGGCAAACACAATAGTGGTAATAAAGAGTGATTTTTCCAATCCACGGCGAGTAGTATAAAGCTCACCAGAGCTACCAAATCCAGCGCCGAGCGAGGCGCCGCGCTGTTGTAATAAGACTAAGAGAATGGTAAAAATGGCTGAGATAAACGTAACTACTTCCAGGAAATTGCCGATATTCATAAAATAACTCCTTTGACAAAATCATTTTAGCATACTTTTACGTTTGAGTAAAGAATGGTAAGTGATTGCGAAGCGATGTGCTTCCTCGTCAATCCGGGCAATCAATTTCGCAATATGGGAATCCGAAGGTAGCTCCACCGGCTCGGTGCGCCCCGGAATGACAATCTTAACCAAAGCATTACGTGAATGGTCGCCGGACTTGTCGCGCCCGATGAGCTTAATGTCGTACGGCTCCACCAGTGGTAGCACTGCATTTACTTGTGTAACGCCGCCATCTAATATGATCAAATCAGGAAAGTTCCACTCCTTATGTTTCAGACGTCGCGTAATTACTTCGGTCATACTTTTCAAATCGTCATTTCTAGAGGTTCGTACCTTGAATTTCCGATATTCATTTCTCGCTGAAGCCCCATTGATAAACACCACCATGCTACCCACCGTGTTTTCGCCCGATTGGTGTGAAATGTCATAGCCTTCAATTCGTCGAGGAGGCTTCTCGAGGTCCAGCATGTTCTGTAACTGTTTCAGGGCCTGATCGGACGAAATATCCAGAAATTCCTTATCAGAAAAAACAATTTTCTTCTTCAGCTCTTTTAATCCCAGCAATTGGTCTCTGGCCTCAGCAGCCAGTTCATAATTCCCCTTCGCAGCTTCGCTCTTCATGGTCTGCTCGAGGTCATTTAATAGCTTCTTGCGGTCACCCTCGATATATCTAATCAGATTTTTCAAATTTTTCTTGTAATTTTTCGGTGTGGTTTTTCCAATTTCAATACCCGGAGTCAGGCCAAGGTCGGTGTCCAAATCTTTATGTCCAGTATAGGGTTTTACGTAATATGGGAAGATTCGTCTCAGTATTCTCACGGCCTTCTCGACCGAAAGTTTCCCGTAAAACGGCCCAATGTAGGTTGCCCTGTCGTCAACCGGGTTACGGGTAAATGATATATAGGGCACTTCTTCGTTCATCGTGATTCGGACATAGGATACGGTCTTATCGTCCCTTAGTAAGATGTTCCATTTTGGCATGTATCGCTTTATCATTTCAGATTCTAAAAAAAGCGCATCCATTTCCGTATCGACCACAATCCAATCCGTATCGGCGATTTCGCGCACTAAGGCCTCAGTCTTTGTATCTTTCTTAGATTTTTGGAAGTACTGTCGCACGCGGTTTTTCAAAACCGCTGCCTTCCCCACATAAATCACTTCGCCAGTAGAGTTTTTATGAAAATAAACCCCCGGACTGGCCGGGAGTTTCTTTAGTTTTTGTTTCAAAGCCTCGTTCATATTCTAATTATATCATACTTATGTATAATTGTCAAGCTTACCAATCTTCGTCCGAATCTACTTCGTACCAATCTTCGTCCCAATCGTCCCAATCATCCCAGTCATCCCAATCAGTGTCGATTTCTACCAAATCCGAGTCCGTATCTGGCAGCATATAGAATCCAGACATCAACTGATTAATCACATCAGTAAAATCGGTGTATTCGACCGGCTCGGTCACGGTGACGTTGGTCGGATAGGAGAAGCCAAGATCGATAATCAAGGAAGCCGCCCCATCATTAAGATTGGATTCCATGTATAGGCGCGAGAAATCATTTTGTCCATTTAACTCCACAAATACCTTCGGCATTTTATCTACAATGGTCTTAATATCTTCTTCGCTTACACTTACACTGTCCTCATATCCTAGGCAAGTATAAACTTTTCCAACCAAGTTGCTATTCGTAATTGAATTGACAAAACTAGTCAGATTTTTGCTATCAAGTCCCACTTGGTAAACTTGACTATGCTTGCTTGGGATAAAGACATTCTCGGTGGTTGACGTGATGAACGGATACTTGTTGTATAGTTCAGCTGCAGTATTGTTTGTCTTGTTTAGATCCGTCACCAGATCTGTTACACAACTAATGGGGCTTTCCTGCGTGGAACCACCGCTCATTGACTGAATCATCTCGGCCGAAACCCTTAGCCAGGTTCCATCTATCGATTCCACTACGTCAAGAGTGTCAGAGCTCGTCGCGCCTTCGCCTAATAGTCCAGAATCCTCTAAAGCAGCAGTGGCTCCGTCAATTTTAAAATACACATTTCCATCGGCGGCATAAATCTCATTAAACTTAACGGAGAAATCTTTATCTTCGGAAGTCGTAAAGGTTAGAACTGCCGAGGAAGTATTAATCATCGAACCGGTCACAATATCGGAATCTAGATTGATATTGACTCGCTTAATTGGTGAACCCTTCTGATTAATCAGGATATTAAACTCCCCGTCAATCGCTACGTTTTTAGGTGTAGCACCACTCATGATTCTCTGCATCGCGGTGGCCACTGGATTCTGATTTAGTAGGCCTGGCAGGAGTAACACTGCCGCTACGGCGCCACCAATCAGAACCACAGCCCCAATTATAATCCCGACAATCAGACCAGTCTTTTTCTTCTTGATTGGCTCGGGTGTTGCTTGATTAGAACCTGGTGCCTGCTCTGGAGTTGGATTTAGAGGGCTCGGGGTTCCACCGGAATTTTCATTCATAAATAACTCCTTTTACTTGTTTATAAAACCATTTTACCATAAGTTCATTATTTTGCTATAATAATAAGTATGGAAGATTTTATTATTTCGAATATTAAAGCAAGACAAGTTCTAGATTCTCGTGGTAATCCCACTGTGGAGGCCGAGGTTTATTTAGATAATGGTATTTTTGGGCGGGCGATTATTCCGTCTGGAGCCTCTACTGGCGCCGGCGAAGCTTTGGAGCTACGTGATGGCGACCCGGATCGTTATGATGGTAAAGGTGTTCTGAAGGCCGTCTGGAACGTGAATTCTAAGATTCGCGACGTGCTTGTCGACAATACTTCCGACATCGGGACTATTGACCAGCTCATGCTGGAGCTAGATGGCACTGAGAATAAAAGCAATCTTGGCGCTAATGCCATCCTGGCTGTGTCGCTTGCCACCGCTAAGGCTAATGCTAAAGCATTAAAAATGCCGCTTTATCGCTATATCGCTGAACTAGCGGGTACCGTAGGCGAAATGTCAATTCCGATGCCAATGATGAATGTGATGAATGGGGGTGAACATGCTTCTTGGGCTACCGATTTCCAAGAATATATGATTATTCCACGCGGGGCTGGCAATATCGCGGATGCGGTTAGGTATGGCGCCGAAGTCTTCCATGCTCTAAAGGATATCCTAAAAGAACGCGATTATCCCACCACGGTAGGCGATGAAGGTGGCTATGCCCCTAAGGTTCGCGAGGGGAACAATGAGCCACTTGAATGTATTAAGCTGGCCGTAGAGCGAACCGGGCTAAAATTCGGCGAAGATATCGCCATCGCAATGGATATTGCTGCTTCCGAGTTTTACAACAAAGACCATTATGAACTTAAAACTAATGGTGATTGGAAAACTGCTGACGATATGATTAATTGGTACACCTGGATTATTGACAATTATCCAGTGGTTTCAATCGAGGACGGCTTAGCTGAAGACGATTGGGTCAATTGGAAGAAACTAACCGATCGCCTAGGGGACCGTGTGCAGCTAGTCGGTGATGATCTCTTTGTTACTAATACGAAGCTGCTTAAAAAGGGGATCGATTCTGGTGTTGCCAATGCTATTCTGATTAAACCGAATCAAATCGGTACTTTATCGGAAACAATCGATGCGGTTTTAATGGCTAAGAACGCCGGTTATCGCACCGTGATGTCGCACCGTTCTGGCGAAACCGAAGATGTTACAATTGCTCATCTCGCCGTCGGCCTTGGTACCGGCCAGATCAAGACCGGTTCCCTTTCTCGTTCTGAGCGGATAGCTAAGTATAATGAACTCATTCGTATCGCGGATGTTAATTCGAACCTTGGCCTAACTGACCCTTTTTGAAATTCGCATCGCGAAACCCATCGTAGAAATTCTCAGATATCTTCGGATGCCCCATTTTATTGGCGGCATCCACGATTTCTTGGAGATTGTCAGTAATCCTAAATAACTTGGTATCCTCTGGGTCGATTAGCTTAAGTGCAAGCATGCGCCGGAACATCTCTTCATACCCATCCCAGTAATCTTCGCCTATGAAGAAAACCGGCATAATTGGCATTTTCTTTTCCTGCATTAATAGTAGTATTTCCCAGGCCTCATCCATAGTACCGAAACCGCCCGGGAAGAAGGTAAATACTTTGGCTGCCATCGCCAGCATTACTTTCCTGGCGAAGAAATATTCAAAAGTTAGGCAATCAGTTAGATATGGGTTTGGAAACTGTTCATGTATCAGGGTGATATTGAAGCCGATAGTCCTACCGCCGATTTCGTATGCCCCATGTGATGCCGCTTCCATAATACCTGGCCCACCTCCAGAAATCACCGCATGTCCGTTCTCAGCCAGCATCCGACCCAGCTCGAAAGCCATCTTACAATACTTGTGATCCTGTGGTAACCTAGCTGAACCAAACACGGTGACACCTTGTGGGAAAGAACGGATTATCTGTAAGCCCCTGCCTAAATCTTTCGCATAAGCATTAGCTCTCTCTAAATCGGCAATTGATAGTTTTTTTAGCAACTCTTCTTCAATGTTTCTCATTTTTATCCTTTTAGCTATTATAACCTATAATCTGTAAAAGCTTTTAAATCTTCTGAATCGGCATCGGATGCAAAGGTTCATTGCCACTTAGTAGTCCCCGACTTGCCCCTAGCTTCATCACTACGGAAGTAGAATTCGCCGAAGCAAAGACTAGAGAGTTCCGAAATGAATGTCCGGCCGTAAAATGCGCCAAAAAACCAGACCCGAAAGCATCCCCTGCCCCGGTAGCATCTTTGATTTTCTGGTCTTCGTAAATCCCAAACCGGTAGGCCTCGGTGCCATTGCCAGCTATCCCACCCATGGCCCCGGCTGTAATTATCGCGATATTGACATAGTTATTCAGGTGATAGAGCAGCTCTGTCAGTGTTACGCCCGGTACAATCTTCGCCGCTTCTTCTTTGTTGACGAGCAGGATGTCCACATAGTTAAGTAATTTAGCTAGCGCCTGCGACTCTTCTAATTCTCTCACCCCAGGGTTAAACATTATTTTTGCCCCCATCTCCTTAGCGTGGCGGAAGAATTTCTCCAAAGTGTCCATGTCGCCACGTAGAGATGTGACATATAACCAATTCGGCTGAATCGAATCTAAATCAGTAGGCTCTAAATTGCCGAACTGTTCACTCGCACCACGATAGGTCAGGATGGTTCTTTCGCCACTCACGGAATCAAGCAGAACCACTGACGTACCAGTTGCTTTCCGTTCGAGGAATCTAACATAACTATTGTCCACTCCTTCTTGGTCGAGCTTCTTTAAAATCGCCATTCCGGCCGGATCACGCGAGACGTTGCCCATAAAAATCGCTTCGTGTCCATGCCGAGCGAACGAAATCGATGAATTAATTCCTCCTCCGCCCACCTCATATGCCACTTTATCAATGTCAACCTTGGAACCCACCAACACCTTGCCAAAAATAGCCGTATCACCAATGGCCGTCGGCCTCAAATCATCGTGGTCGATTAAATAGACATCCTGCAGGGCTGAGCCTAGTGATACGATTCGCGCCATTAAATCACCACTCCGTTCTTGTCGATTTCAGCCACCAGCTCCTGGAAAACTTGCGCTGGGTCAGTAGCCTGCGAGATTGCCGAGCCGACATTTATCACGTCCACATCGGCATGTGCAATTGCTCGGATATTGGTCATATTGGCCCCACCGTCCCAACCAATCTCGAGTTCTGGTTTCATGTTGCGAACTAGTGGAATTTTCTCCATCTGCATTAAATCTGCCGGTGAACCCTGCACCCCGAGATGTCCAGCAAATATCAGTACGTGATCAGCTGCATCAATATATGGTTTCACATTGCCAGGAAAAGTCGACGGCAAAAGTGCTACTCCAGTTCTAATCCCAGCATCTTTTAAAATTTGGAAACTTGGCAATAAATCTTCATTAGCCTCAGCGTGAAAAACACAAAGCGAAGGGTTAAGCTTTAGAATTGTATCTAGATATTCGGAAGGATTGGCAGCCATTAGATGGAGATCCGCCTCCCAATTTTTCGGCCACCAGATATTCGTAATATCAAGTGACTGCGACGGCGCAAACGTTCCATCGGTCACGTCAATCTGTACCCTACGAGTAAAAATATTAATACGCTCAACCTGCGCTCGATAATCTTGTTTATTATCAGTAAGTATTGTTGGAACAATAGATACCGTCCTAATCATAATCTTCCCTTTCGTCTAAGCGATTAATTCGTCTTACTCGACGTTCCAAACCAGTGAAATTTGTTTCTAAAAACACTTTCGTAATTTTCTGCATCGTGGCTTCGTCCATAAAATGCGCAGATAAGCAGAGCACATTGGCATCATCGTGTCCGCGGGCCAGGCTGGCCGACTCCTCACTATCGCAGTGGGCTGCACGAATGCCTTTGAAGCGATTTGCCTGCATAGTAACCCCATGTGCTGAATCGCAGATTAAGATTCCCATCGTGCCCAAATCCTCACGCACGTCCCGAGCTACTTTAATTGCTGGATCATTAAAATCATCACCTTCGACATATTCGTACGCACCATCATCAATCACATCGTAACCATTACTAAGCAGGTAATCTTTTAACTGATTTTTCCGCTCCAGTCCTCGATAATCAGCTCCTAAATAGACCTTCATTAAACACCCTTCCCGAAATCAACTGCGAGTTCCACTAGTCGATTCGAATATCCCCATTCATTATCGTACCAAGCTACGACTTTAATCATATTACCACCCACTACGTCGAGTAATGGCAAGTCTACGATGCATGAATGTGGATCGCCGATGAAATCTGAAGAAACCAGCTCCTCCTCCGTCACACCGATAATACCCTCATAATACGGCTCCTTGGCCGCTTTTTTAAATACTGCAGCCAGCTCTTCCTTAGTGGTGTCACGCTTTACAATTGCTGTAATATCGGAAAGCGAAACCACTGGTGTCGGTACGCGTACCGATAGCCCATTAAATCTATCCTTCAGACTCGGAATAGTCAGGGCGGCAGCTTTTGAGGCGCCAGTCGTAGTCGGAACGATATTCTCAGCAGCCGACCTTGCTTCGCGAAGATCCTTAGCGGGTGCATCGAGAATTCTCTGTGACCCAGTGTAGGAGTGCACGGTAGTCATCATAGCTTTATCAATTCCAAAGGTATTTTCAAGTACCTTCATAATTGGGGCAATACAGTTGGTAGTACAAGAGGCGTTTGATAAAATCTTATCATCCTTGGTTACAACCTCTTCGTTTACGCCAAGCACCACAGTCTTAGCGCCCTCACCCTTGGCTGGGGCGGAAATTACGACTTTCTTAGCACCCGCATCAAGATGCGCCTTAGCATCCTCTGGCTTGGTGAAGAAACCAGTGCTTTCGATCACGACATCTACACCAAGCTTTTTCCATGGAAGTGCTCTAGGGTCTTTCTCTGCAAAAACCGGAATCTCCCGAGTATTAATCAAGATAGATTTGTCCGTAGAAGAAACCTTCTTGTCGTAAGTTCCGTATGATGAATCATGTTTCAAAAGATGCGCCAACGTCTTAGCATCCGTGATATCATTAATCGCTACGACCTGCACGTCGCGCCTCTCTAACAATATCTTCAATGCATTACGGCCAATTCTGCCAAAACCGTTAATTGCAACTCTAATCATTTTACCTCCTAAATCTACTTATGGCTATTATACCACAAACTTTTTAATTCTGTAGAATTATGAAGTTCTAATTTGTCACAACCATCTTCTCTAGGTTGATATATTTAAAAAGTTGTGATACATCTTATGCCATTATGGTTAATAAGAATACAGACGATTTAAAATCCGCCTTTGCTATCAGGCGTGATTATAAGGAATGGATGAAGATAAAAGCGGATATACATAACGGCGGCAAATTCAGAACTTTTAGCGAAGGACAAGTTTGGTGGTGTGTATTAGGCGAAAATGTGGGTATTGAAATAAACGGCAAGGGTAGTTATTTCTTGAGACCGATTTTTGTGTTGAAGAAAAATGGAAGACTTGGCTTTATTGGGATACCATTAACCACAAAAGCACATAGTGGGTATGGCTATCTAAGTTTTGATTTCAAAGGCAAGACTACTTATGCAGTTTTTTCGCAGATAAAAACAATCAGCGTGTTTCGGCTACTTCGCAAAATGGGAGAGGTCGACGACTTGGATTTTGAGAAGATTCAAAAAGGTATAGGGGAGTTTTTGGGGTTTCTTTAAAAAATTCCTCCAGCATTGCTACTGGAGTGGGGCGGGAAAATCCCGATACACTTTCATTATAACAAAAAACACGCAAAAATACAAGGGGTAACAGTTTATAGATGCTATATTGTGGGTATAATCCTGATTTATTAACTAATGGGAGCGAAGTAGATAGCTGTTTGTATGGATTTTTTGGGATAAGTATGATATAATTTCAACAAGAGTTTCAGCTGGTCTACAATTGCTGTGCGTAGACTGGCAAAGTGATGACCACTAGATATGGTGTTTTGAGGCCGTTTTTAGGTGCCAAAACGCTATATATAGCGTAGGTATAGTCACTATATATTATATGTTAATCTAAAGAAGGAAGGTTTTAATGCCAACTATCAATCAGTTGATTCGCAAGCCTCGCAAAAAGGCTGCGAAGAAATCTAAGTCTCCTGCCCTTGGCTCCATTGTAAACACCTTGAAGACCAGGCGAATTGAGACAGCTGCGCCTCTGAAGCGTGGTGTATGTATTAAAGTAACTACGAAGACCCCAAAGAAGCCGAACTCCGCTATGCGTAAGGTTGCCCGCGTGCGCCTTACTAATGGTCAGGAAGTTTGGGCCTACATTGGTGGCGAAGGTCATAATTTGCAGGAACACGCCGTCGTGTTAGTGCGTGGTGGCCGTGTGCCAGATCTTCCAGGTGTGCGTTACCACGTGGTGCGCGGAACTTTGGATCTTCAAGGCGTACAAGGCCGTAAGCAGGGTCGCTCCAAATATGGCGCGAAGAAGGAGGATAAGTAATTATGCCACGTAAAACTACCAAAGCCTTACAAAGAAAGGTCAATCCTGATCGCAAATATCAGTCAATTCTAGTGCAGAGATTAATTAATAAGTCAATGCTTGACGGCAAAAAGCAAGTAGCCGAACGCGCAGTTTATGCCGCTATCGAAGGCGCTGCCAAGAAATTGAAGTCTGAGAATCCAGTCGAGGTCCTAGAAAAAGCTATCGCAAACGTTAGTCCGGATTTCGAAGTTAAGTCTCGCCGTGTTGGTGGAGCTAATTACCAGATTCCATTCCCAATCGCAGGGCATCGTCAATTGCACTTTGCTTTGTCATGGCTAGTCCAATCAGCCCGAGACCGCAAAGGAATGCCTTACGCTAAGCGACTGGAAGCCGAAATTGTAGATGCCTACAATGAAACCGGTGCAGCCTTCAAGAAGAAGGAAGATTGCCACCGCATGGCTGAAGCCAACCGTGCATTTGCACACTTTGCTCGCTAAAGTTTTGGACTTTCTTTCAAGAAAGAAAGTCCAGCAAAAAAGCAAGTCCAAAAAAGAAGACAGGCACATGTCCTGATCTTCTTTTTTTATCAAATATACTCTGTCACCTGTTATTTATTCGCATCAGCCAAGAAATCAATCGTTGCTTCAATGATAAGGCGATTCTTGATGTCCATCTTGACGTTCGGGTTCTTGAGGTTCTTGAGCGCTTCTGGAGATTTCTTGTAGACATCGCGTAGCTCTGCGATCTTTGCATTGACAGCTTCATCGGACACGGTGATGTGATTCTCTACCGCTAGAACCTGAAGTACTAAGGATGCCTTCACTCTTTCGGTCGCAATCTTACGAGCTTCCTTTTCCCAGCTCTCCTCGGTCTCATTATTGGTCTTTAGAAAATCTTCGAAACTCATTCCACGGCTCTGAGCATTCCTAGTCATGTCGTCGCGGATCATTCTTAGTTGATCATTTACTAGTATTTCAGGGGCGGATACCTTAGATTTTTCGACCAGAGCCTTAATTAGGTCATCTTTAAACTTATTTTCAATGCGGCTTTCGTCCTGCATTGCAATATTCTTCTCAATATCGGCTTTCAGGTCCTCAATTGTCTTGAACGGGCCGCATTTTTTGGCTAGTTCGTCATTTAGTTCAGGTAATGTTACCTCGTTAATCTGCTTCAATAATACTTCAAACACCACCTTGGCACCGGCCAAATCCTTTGCCCCGTAGTCAGATGGGAAAGTTAAATTGAGGTCGAATTTATCACCCGGTTCATGCCCCACAATACCATCCTCAAACCCAGGAATGAAGGTGTTCGAGCCTAGCACGAGCTTGTAGTCCTTCGCGGAACCACCATCGAACGCTTTGCCGTCCTTCTTGCCGGTAAAATCAATTATTACCTCATCTGTGAGCTTAGCGGCACGCTTGGTTACTTTCTTCTCGGCAAATGATTGTGCAATGTTATTAAGCACAGCATCGACATCCTTCTTATTTACCTTTACTTCGGGCTTCTTGACCCCGAGCTTCTTGAAATCTCCGAGCTTAACCTCAGGAATAATGTCAGCGGTCGCAGTATACTCGGCCATCTCTCCCGGCACATACTTCGTCACGCTAATGCTGGGTAACACTAGGGGTGATTTCTCTTCCTTCTGGAAGGCCTCAATAGCGGTGGAGCGTACGGCAAAATCAATCGTCTCCGCATTCAAATCATTCTCAGGAATAAACTTCTTGGCAATCTCCATTGGGACCTTGCCCTTGCGGAAGCCTTCCACCTTCACTTCCTTAGCTAACTTCTCGAGGACCTTCTCTTCGGCCTTCTTTAAATCATCTTTTTCCAGCGTAACAGTTATCTCTACGCGTGAATCAGAAATCTTCTTAAACTTTGTCTTCATAAAAACTCCTATTTCACCAAATTATAACATAATTCTTGGTGAATTGGTATCTCTTAAATGTGTCAGAGTGAACTTCGAAGATGCACCCAGCTTTATATCAGACCCCAGGATGTTGTTATGATCAAAAATGCGCTTGATTTCTTCATATAGTGCTTTCTCGGGCTCGTGCATTTCGGTATTAGTGACAATTGCTTTTAGTCTTCCCTCAGGTGTGCCACCAGTAAGCTTACCACCCTGCCTTTCTATAACATAAGCCCCTGCTCGTAGGAATGTGGCCAACTTTTTATTATAATCAGGATCTCCGAGGTTAAACTTGGGTCTTAAGTTGTAAATCGAGGTGTCATATGAACCATAAATCGCCAGATCAAGCCCGAGCTTTTCGCGCAGAATATTTAAATCATTCATGAAGAATTCTAAATTCTCCTTGGGTAGATAAAAATCAGTCAGGACTGGTACACGTTCACCATTGCGAGTGTTGCCAAGATAATTCGGCAGAGCATTCTGGAATTCGTTTAGGGCTGGGAGATTATTTGGCGCCTCCAGAATAATCTTCGCATTATTTGATTTGTTATTACACAAAGACGAAAGCTTCTTCAGGCAGTAATTCTTCTTCTCGTCGAAACTCATAAACACCACAAACCCATCTTCCAGCTTCCGAATCACCCCGTCTAGATTTTTACCAGACTCACGTGCTCCCTGCAGAATCTTCAGGTCGAAAACATTTAGTTCCCGCGGTTTTAGGCTCTTTACTTTCTTCATAAACTCGCAGGCCTGCCCCAAAGTCTTGAAGGTGGCTACGGCGCGAACCGGCTTCTTGGAGATTGGTTCAGCTCTTAGGATTACTTCTGAAATAATCCCCAGCGTCCCCTGCGCCCCAAAGAATATCGGCGCCAGATTCATCGACTCGCCTTTATAGACATCCTTAATCCTCGGGTAGCCGGATTTTTCATGCCCATTTTTCCGAATTGCGGCAATTAGGCTTTCGTTTTTCTTAACTAACTTGGCAATCTTCTTATAAATTTCACCCTCTAATGATTTCTCTGCAGTTTTCTTGGCGGCGGCATATTTACGATACCGCATAGTCTGTAGTATCTCGCCGTTAGCCAGGACTACTTCGATTCTTTCTACGTATCTCGATATACCACCATACTTACCGGCATACGAATCCACCGGGCAATTTGAAATTAGTCCGCCGATCGTATCATTGTCGTGTCCACCGATTGGTATACTGAGTCCGGAGACCGACAAGGCGGTATTGAGTTCCTTTAATGTAATACCGGCCTGCACTCGTACCAATCTTTCGCGCGAATCGATCTCGAGCATTTTATTGAGTTTTTCCGTGGATACCACGAGGCCATTACCCAGATCCGCTCCGCCCTCATCTAGGCCAGAGCCACGCACATTGATAGATACCGGAATATTTTTAGCTGCTATCTGGTTAAAAAACCGCACGAGCTTCCTAATATCTTCGGTCGATTCTGGAAAGGCGACGAATTTTGGCTTAATTTTCAGAGCCGAACCATCCGTAGAGTATGTTTCAAGTATCTCGGGCGTATCAAAAACATTTCCAATAATCAGCTGATTAAGATACTTTGTGATTTTACTCATGCTGCTTATGATTATAACACAAAAAATGCCGAGCTTTTTAAAAGATTTTATACTAAACTAATGGTTCGCAGATGGTTTCGTGTTAGTATTATTATCTTTGGACTCAGGTTTCTTAAAGATTAAATCAATTTCAAGCATTTTGCCGCTCGGACCAAACAGAGTCGGGATAAATCCTACATACTCGTAACCCTTTTTCTCAACATATTCCTCGATAATCTCACGATGTTCTTTAATGTCAGCATTGATTAGCTTATTATTGGCATATTTAAGACGGACAAATTCCATAGACCTCCTTTTCTTTCATTATACATTAGTTTTCACTGGTTTTTTTAATAGAATTTATTATATCTGCTAACTCTTCTGTGACAAAATAATATACACAGTGTGGCCCGTTTATCTCAGCAAAACGAATATTTCCATCGTCTTCCCAGTCTGTATAGACCTCCTGCTGGACATTGTTCATTTTCGCGATTATACTACCAACTTCATTTCCATACATTTTGCTTAATGTTTCCTTGTAGTACTTTTCATAGAAATCTCCACTCAAATATTTTGGTTCAATATATATTTTTTGTTTTGTTTGATATGCTTCGCTATCGTCTACGGCCAAAACCTTCCTGGCATTCTCGTAGTAATTTTCCAATTCACTTAAATTAAACTGCGAAAATGTATTTATTAGTGTCAAATCCCACATTTCACGAAACTCGTCGTCGTTATAAAATCCATAGTTTGGTACCAAAGTAGATTCAGGGTCGTATGCTCCCAACACCAATCTGTTTACTCCAGTCATCACTCCAAATCTAGATATCCAATTAGTAATCCCTGCCCCGAATGAGTACTCTCCTTCATACTCCATAATATAACGCTCGCTTGGAGTATCTATATAGATAATTGCAGATACCTCGTCCGGATAAGTAATCGTCCAATACTTCGCGTAAATTCCGCTAATTGAATGTGGCATTAGAATCACTGGCTCGTTTATTCCCATCTTCTTCAAAGTCTTCCGATAATAACCCACAATATACTCAATACTAGCTTTTTCCCACGAATCTTCCGACAGGCCATATCCAGGTCTATCTATTACTATTACTTTTGCATTTATTCTTTCAGCCAATGGCTCCAATGCTAACGTTGTATTGGTAGATCCAGAGCCGCTCATAAAAACAATTGTTTTGTCGCTACGCTCCTCATTGAAGATTCGATAATATACATTTAAACCGTCTACTTCCACCGATTTCATGTAGGGTTTTGCCCTGAGTCTTGCTACTGTGTCGCAATTTAAATTAGCGTGTATGGTGGCCATTACGATCAAGAATGTTACAGTCATACCCATCAGGCTACCTAAAACTATCAGTGTTATCTTAATTATCTTGTGTGGCTTCTTTGGCTGCTTATCCTTATTTACCATAAATTCATTATCTCATTGGCTCTAGTCTACGTCAAATATTTCCACCCCAGTGAGCGGTAAAACTCCATTGCATCTGGCCAGTCAAAGAATTTCGATGCTAGTAAATTGTATATTTCGTCAGCCATCACTAATATAAATAATGAAATTGCAAGCGACAGAAATGCCCGTTTCGACATTTTGTCCGACAGCCATATGATAAATGGCACCACTACGTACATTAAGAATAGCGCCGAAAACCCAAATACTAACACCGAACGCAGACACACAAATCCGCCAATGTTTCCGAAGTTCCAAATCTCAGTATTATAATCCCAGTATCTCGTGCCATTTCCTATCGTATAGACTAGCCATCCACCTACGAATTCCAGTAGTCCGGTCACCACTACCGATAGTAAGAACACTGCCCACGGGTATTTACAGATTTTCCAGCAGCTTGCTATGATTAATACTGCCCCGATTGCATAAATATTGATCCACGGTAAGAAATTCCCACCCTGCATATAGAACTCCCCCGTCCCACCATCGAAATAATAAAAGATATACTCATACACCCATCCAAAGAATCCAGCGAATACCACAAGAAGCATTAACAGCCCCGCCCACTGCCATTTTTCTAACGTCATTTCCCCTCTCATATATTTCTGCCAAACCAATTTTACGTTCACACTTTCTGCTCTCTTGGTTTCTGCCTTTGTTTTTCTTATCATTTTAATTCCCCAGTGCTTTAATTCTTTTAAAATTCACTTTTTCTACCGCTTCGCGCAGAGCCTTCTCTGAGCCATAATGTGTCCGTCTCTCCGGCGCATCGGATAGCATATGCTGCGCGTATGGGAAGCTTACTGCTCTTTCTAGTATGCCGCCGAGCTTGCCCGTACCACATAATACTTCCGCTTTACGTACTTTACTCATCGGGATTTCTAGTGCTTGTTTCATTTCTTCCGGGAAGAAGGTCAGCGAGAATAAGTCTGCATCCTCTTCTCCCGCTAGTCGTCCATACGCAATCGAAGTATTACCCTCAATCCACAGTCTCGCATCCAGCTTTCGCATTCTTGCATCTGTTAGATTCATTTCGCACCGTGCATATTTCTTCTGACTATCGTCCATCATATCGCACACGAAATCTCCCTCACAGGTCGTCGTCATCACCGCTCGTCTCGCATCCGGCGACTTCAGCCCATGCTTTGCATCGTACGAAATCGTATCACTGATATAATCACAAATAATCCATGACAGTAGTCCCGTTTCTGCATTCTCGGCCACCAAATAAAACTCAGTTCTCGCACCCCAGAACACACTCGAATGCACCCGGAACATCGTCACTATTCCGTAATATTTCGGCGTATCATCATCAAAAATCGCCGATTTTGCTGGTCTAAATCCTGCCGGTAGGAACTGTTGCATCTTCTCCGGCTCGGTAATTTCGTAAAACATAAATGAACAATATGGTTCTACCACGAAAGGCATTTTGTCAGCTTTCTTCGTTGCGCTCGATACGATTTTCCTTTGTAAGAAAATCGGTAACTTTCGTAGTTTTGTCTGCAGGTAGGTCACTTTTCCGACCTCCATTGGGTCGACCAACCGCTCCACGCCTTTGGCATATTCTAAAATATTCATAAGCTTATTATAACACCACAAATATAGCTAATAAAGGTCTTGTGATTTGAAATAGTAATCAGCGGCTGAACCTTGACTTTTATTTTTATTTCCCATACAATAAAATTAGACAATAAGTAAAGAGGGATAATTATATGAAAACAATCATATTCAACGAATCAACCAGAGATTTTGTGCTTTCCCTTTTTGACAAAAGTATTGACAATGAGGGGTATATTATCGAGAAGAAGACTAAGACCCGAGTCCTGACACCTAGCGGTGACGAGGTCCTCGCTAAAGATTTTGCAGGCTTCACGCCTGGCTCAGAGATTGTCCTAACTCAAGATCTTCCCTCCCTGCTTCAGTACGCCAATAACGAGGTTTAGTTTGTGAAAATACTGGATAAGCTGAAAAGTTTTTTTGGTGGCAGCGATTCGAAAGCCCTTATAGACATTCGTCCAGATGTTGACGTTAATTCTACTAGGACTAATACCTCCGGCACTGGTCAGACTGGCAAGATTAAGAACCGTGGCACAGTCCAAATCGACAATAGTACTAACTACAACATCACAATTAACCTTCCTCCCGATGGCAAAGTACCTGAGCAAGTTACGGAGTATCTTAAGGAGCAGTTTAATAAAGGCAATCTCCAGTTTCTTTTCCAGTCCTCCAATAATGAGATTGAAGATTACAATGAGTTTGAGAAAAACCCGAAGCAGTCTAGTACTATAGATTTTTTCAAAGACAAAATTTCCTCCGAAGATCTCCAGTGCTTAAAAACTGGATTATATGTCAAGAAACTTATGCGGGCCGATGTGGGGCGCGCTATCCAGATTCGGGATCGTGCTACCATCCGCGGAAAACGCGCCCGTAATGTGGTCAGTATTGCTTCGGCGGGATATTTCGAGACCTTCCTCCGGCCGATTTTTGAGAACAAACCCATCGAAGAAGCCAGGCAAGAATACGAAGAAATTGTTGAATCCTTGCCTGAATACATTTTCGTATACGGCGGCATGACAGAGCAAAGAATCGTCTCGGAGATTGACAGTAGAATCACGCAAAAAGAAAGATATCATCTCCAGTTGGAACGCCTAGTCGTCATTGGTCTCGATTCCTGTGTTGATAAAATCATGACAATCTATCAGAAAACCACCGACAAATATCCAGAATACGATATTTCGCTGGAAATAAAAGAAGACGATGAACTAAAACAGGCGAAACTAACGATTGATTTTCCTGTTATTTCTTCCTTCTAAATAGACCTCCGAGGTGCTTAAGGTAGCTAATATCACTTTTTACTTGGTATCTCTTGTAATTCGAAACGATATTTTTGCTTGACATCTGGGTATTTTGCCTTGTCCGCTAGACTTAGGAACATTTCAAGTGGCCTAGCATAAAGCTTCCCCTCGCCATAAAGCGCTCGGTATAAAACCAGTGTTTCCCCAGTCTCCGAATGCTCCGCTAAACCCTCGACTAAGTAAGAGTCGCCTTTAAAATGACGGTAAACCCTGTGGACTTTGATTTCTCTTTCCATGATGTTATTTGTCTTCCTTTGGCTGTTCAGCTCCAGTAGCCTTGATTATTAAATCTTCCAAGTCCTTGTCGGAATTAAGCACATTTAAATCGATGTATTTTTCGTCGCCATTATAACCGTCTAGTTCACCGCGGTCCTTATATTGCCAAATCGTCCAATCCCCACCAAATTCCAAGAATACCGGATAATACACATTGCGTACCCAGAGCGGGTAATCTTTGAAATCCTCGCGCAGATACTTATCATAGACATCTTTCTGGGCGTAAATCATGGGCTTTACTTTATACTTGTCTTCCAGTACTGCCAGGAAGATTCTTAACTGCTTCGTGACATCGTTTCTCTCGGGCGGATTATCTTTAAATTTACCATAAATCTCCACATCCACTGCCGGGATTAGCCTTCCTTCAAGTGATCCTACGGTGGCAATATAGTTATCCGCCTGAGTCTCGCCACCACTCTCAAAGGAAAAGAAGTGATAGGCACCTGCTTTCATCTCGGTCTTGGCGATATTGGACCAGTTTGCGGCAAAAGTCTTATCCACGTGGTTACTCCCCTCGGTTGCCTTCATGTAAACAAAACGAATCCCTTGATTAGCCAGAACCTTCATATCCACCTCGCCCTGGTAGCTCGAAATATCCACACCCCTTAATCCATTCCCGATGAACCATTCATTAATGAAGAGCTTGCGTTCCTTCACTAAAGTATAACCAAGAAAGATACCGCCGCCAACTAGCGCTAGCAGCACTAAATCCAGGATTAATGTCTTCAGTTTGATAAATCCCAGCTTATTCATAACCCCATTATATCAAAAATACCCCAAAAAGGCGAATGCGTGAGAGTAGGTGGATGAGGTGTTTGATCTCAAAAAGGTGAAGAAATAGAGCTTAGTTTTGTGCTTGGTCTAGTAGCGGGCATTGTCTGATTAGCTTTTCGATGGTATCTTTTTGGAGGTTCCAATGAGCATCCCAGCTGTCCTCTTCGGTTAGTTCAGAATCATACCGCCAGGTACCATTGACTAAAACTTTTATGACTGGCGCAAGGCAAAAGCCCGGTACCTTCTTAGGCGAGATTTCCTCCACTATTTTAAGTTTATCTGTATCAGCAGCCGCAAGACCAGATACGACTTTGATTTGATCGTTCTCGTGCCAAGCGAGAGCAAAGCCCCATTCGAATCGAATTGGAACTTCCCCACCATATTTATGGGCGACTTCCGAGAAGGCCTTTTCCCCATTTTCGTCGGTATATTCCCCCATTTTTCTTGCCACAAATGATTTGTTATGGTTTTTGGGATCATCTTCTTCATCTACGCCAATCAAAAAAGTCGTGTCATCACGAGCCAGAACTGGTAGTTCTTTGTATTGCTTGGCATAACCGAGAGCTTTTTCAGCAGAGATTTCTTCGGCCGTAAGCTTGGTTTCTTCTGGCTCAGATAAATGAAGTCCAAGGTCAGAGAAAGACAAGCCTTCATAACCCAATTTGGCTAGTATCTTTTTGAGGGTCATTATTTTGCCAGGATTGGTAGTAGCAATTAATATTTGGTTCATGAGATTATTATAGCATTTTTGATATAATGATAGTAATAACTATTTAAGGAGGAAAATGGAAGAAGCTAAAGTTGAAGGAAAGATTTGCCAAAGCTGCGCAATGCCGCTAACTTCGGAGGACATGTTTGGCACAAATGCGGATGGAAGTGTTTGTGAAGACTATTGCAAATGGTGCTACGACAAGGGCGAATTTATTGAGAACTGCACGATGGAAGAGTTTATCGATAAGTGTTCTCAATTTGGCGAGCAGGCGGGGATGACGAATGAACAGATGAAAGAATATTGCACAAAAGTTTTCCCGACACTAAAGAGGTGGAAGAAGGCCTAGAGCAAAACGATTACGCTCCGAATCGGCAGTTAAGGGGGTTGATATTTGGGTAGGGGCATGATAGGGTAGATTTGGGTTGGCCTTGGCGGGAAGTGGGGTTTGGCTATCCACGGCGGGAGCCTACATAGGTTCGTGCGGGTGTGGAGCTTCACTGATCGGCTATTCTAGGTATGCTAGAAGCTCGGAAAGGATTCTGAAGATGGCGATACATTTTTCAATATGGAGAATTAATATCAGCGTAACTTTATCTGTGAGGAGAAGAAGCCACAGCAAAAGATTAAGTCGCTAAAAGCGACTTAATCCAACAAACCCATGAGCCTAGTTCCTAGAGCTAGGCTCTAGACCCTTATGTTTTTATTGTAGCATTGTTATCATTTGTGTCAAGAGCTCCGCTCGGCAATAAAAAACGCGCTTGTTAATTAAACACACATGTAGCCTCATGTAATGTGGCACACTCAATTGCGGAAAACAGAGGTTTTTGAATATCCAATATCAATAAAACAAGAAAAAGCATAGACATATTAAAGAAAATTACATATAATATAGACAGTAGTACTATCGTGGTGCTCGTCATAATTGTGTAGAAAGGTGGTTGAATGAATATGAATTATATTAAACGAGTTGGTTTAACATTTTTTGCGTTAATGTTCTCACTTATGTTGAGCCTAAACGTCAGTGCCATCGGCGGCGAAAAAACAGATGACGAACCGTGGCTTCATACCACCGCAGTCAATGGCAAAGGTCGCATTTATTGTGATGAAGGCGCAAAGAGCCTTTTTTTAGCTCTCTGTTCCAATTCCTCAGAGGCACTTTCTGGAACGTCATCTAGCGGTGTTGTCACGGTCACTATGCACGTCAATAGTGGTGAAGGACATTTTGATGGGGAAACTGACCCATTGACGCATAGTCAAGAATTCTATTTTAGAGACAGCTTTGACGATTATACTAAGCCAGTTTCAGAAAGGAGCGATTACGTCTTTGCGGGCTGGTCAAAGAGTCCTGAAGCGACTTCGGTTGATGTCGTCGCTGGAGAGACTAGGGTCAGCAATGTCGGTACCGATCTCTATGCTGTTTGGAGCAACAAAGCTTATGTCTATTATCATATTATAAATGGCTTCTGGGAAAATCCAGCAGACGGTGAAGTTTATTCGGAAATCATCATGGAATACAATTCTGGCTCCACTTTCCAGAATTTAACTCCTGCCCCACGCACAGTCGAAAATGTTTACGACTTTGTCGGCTGGTATGAGCGGATGAGTGGTCAAGGCGAAGAATATACCACTAGTACAGTTATCGACAAATTCATCACTGATGTCTATTCTGCCTGGAATTATAATGTCGAGAAAATCGATAACCGAATGGAGCTTAATACGGAATATGATTTTACTGCCGGCGTTTCCGTTCCAATCTTTACCTTTACCGCACCTGAGACCGC
>JAZRDA010000009.1:0-26586 GCA_045660085.1 Candidatus Nanosyncoccus sp. | reverse complement strand
TACCTTACGGGAGTAATGGAACTAGTACAGGCGGTGGTAATACTAGTGGTGGATTCTATTATCTAGCAGGCTCTATATCTGCTACTACTAGTAATGCGATAAATTCAAAAAAGCACCGTCATTTCCCGAATAACCTTCTCTGCTCGGGCCACGTGAGTGGCGCCTCCGTTAGCACTCGTGGTAGCAACGGAAGCTATTGGTCGTCTACGGCGTACAATAATAGCTACGCCTACCTCCTGTACTTCAACTCTTCTAACATCTACCCAGGTACAGACTACGGCAGCAAGTATTACGGAAGGACGGCCCGCTGTGTAGCTAGTGCGCAGTAGTTTTAGCGTAGTTCGTTTCGTGCAAAGTCCCAGGAATTGAAGCCCCCGAGAAGGGGCAGAATTAGTCTTCTTCCGGTAGGAGGGCGATGTGGAGTTCGTCGAGCTGGGCTTGGTCGACAGGGGATGGAGAATTCATCATAAGGTCGACACCGTTGCCGTTTTTGGGGAAGGCGACGATATCGCGAATGTTGTTGATGCCCTCTAGGACCATGAAGATACGGTCGAGACCAGGGGCGCAGCCAGCGTGGGGTGGGGCACCGAATTTGAAGGCATTCAACATGCCGGAGAAGCGAGCTTCGACATACTCATTATTGTAGCCGAGGATGTTGAAGACCTTATACATGATTTCAGGATTGTAGTTACGGACAGCGCCAGAGCAAACCTCTATGCCATTCATGACCATATCGTATTGGTCGGCTTTAATGGCGAGTTTATCAGCATCGGTCTTGGCTTCTTCTAATGCCTTTAGGCCGCCTTTTGGCATGCTGAACGGGTTGTGGCCGAAATCAAGCTTCCTGGCTTTATCATCCCATTCGTAGAATGGAAAATCGATTACCCAGGTGTAGGCAATTTCGTCTGGATCTTTAAGATTGAAATGGTCGGCAAATTCGATACGGAGCTGGCCGAGGACTTTATTGACCTTGTCACGGTCGTCGGCACCGAAGAAGACGGCATCGCCGGATTTGGCACCAGTTAATTTCGCAACATCGGCAATTTCGGATTCGGTCATGAATTTGAGAATCGGGGATTTGGCACCTTCGTCTGTATATAATATATAGGCTAGGCCACCGGCACCGAGCTTGCGGGCCTTGTCGGTAAACTCGTCAATTTCGCGACGAGTAAGCGAAGCTCCGCCTTTAACGCAGATTGCTTTGACACAGGGCTGCTTGAAGACTTTAAAATCAGTGTCTTTAAATATTTCGGTGAGGTCGATTAATTCCATACCGTAACGAAGATCGGGTTTATCAACACCATAGGTCTCCATGGCGAAATCATAAGGCAGGCGAGGGACTGGGGAGCCTTTGATGAGGTATTTCTTGGCTGGCTCGGATTTTAGAACAAGCTTCTTATGACTGAAATCAGTGGCGAGCGATAGATAAAGTGGCTCGATCGCCTCGCGCACGGTCTCGCCGTCTTCGACGAAGGAGATTTCGCAGTCGAGCTGATAGAAATCACCGTAAAGTCGGTCGGCACGAGGGTCTTCGTCGCGGAAGCAGGGTGCGATTTGGAAATATTTATTGACACCGCCGACCATGAGAAGTTGCTTGAACTGCTGAGGAGCCTGGGGAAGGGCGTAGAACTTGCCTGGATGTAATCTAGATGGAATCAAGAAGTCGCGGGCGCCCTCGGGGGAGGAGTTGGCAAGAATCGGCGTAGTGACTTCAGTGAAATCGTGATCATACATGAAGTCGCGGATGAAACGATAATATTCAGAGCGGCGCTTCAGAATTCCCTGCATACTGGGGCGACGAAGATCTAGGAATCTGTATTTCAGGCGCAGTTCCTCGGATGACTCTTCGCCGTCGTCGTGAGTGTTGACTGGGAGAGGCTCGGATTTGTTCAGTAGAGTGAGATCTTTAACGACGAGTTCGATGGTGCCGGTCTCGATGTTTGGATTGATTAGATCCTTGGCACGCTCGCGCATAGTGCCGGTGGCTTTCAGGACGTATTCGTCACGGACGGACTCGGCAAGCTTGAATGCCTCAGTGGTATCGGGAGTGATGACTAATTGGATGATACCCGTATGGTCGCGGAGGTCGATGAAGATCAGGCCACCATGATCGCGGCGGGAGTTGACCCAGCCAGCAACAGTTACGGATTTGTCTTGTAAATGGTTTTTTAATTCGTTTGCTAAAATTCTCATATGTGTTATTATATCACTTTTTTCTGGTAAGTGAAACAATAATGTCATCAATTTAAGCATGCCCAACAACAAAAAACTAGTTCAATAGATAATCAAGTAACATCTGAATGGTGAAGAAGCCGGCGAGGGAATCGTGGTCGTCCAGGACGAGGAAATAGTAGCTGTTGGTGCGTTCGATTTCGGAGACGGCGTGACTCAAAGAGTCGCTGGCGTGGAGGTATTGAACGTCCTTATCTAGATACTTCTCGGCGCGATCGGTGCGTTTGATTTCGAGAGTGTTCAGGGCTTCGGTGTGGATGATACCCTTTACCTTGTCATCATTGTCCACTACGGGAAAATTGGTGAAGCCGGATTTGTAGAGTTTATCAAGTACGAGTGGGCCGAGGATTTCTTTGGAGTTTACGAAGATCATTTTGGATTTCGGCACCATGATGGATTCGACCGTGCGGTCATCGAAACTCATGATAGCGGCGATACGACTACGGTCGCGGCTGCTTAAGATGGACTTGGGTGTGCGCTGGAGTACACCGATGAAATCTTCGAGAGATTTAGGGGTGTATTTAGGCGGGCGTGAGGGTGCATTCGTGTGGCGATATTTATCTAATTTAGGGTCAAGCCAGCGGACAAACTTCTTTAATAAATTATCTAACATGCTATAATATATTATATCATTATTTAGAAAAGGAGTTATGAATGAAAAAAGTGAGAGGTTTTTCGGTAGCTGGCGTGATTGCGGTCGTGGCTGTGGTGGCACTGATTGCGGTTGGGGCGTTTCTGGTGATTGATGGAAACAATAAGGCGACTAATTTTAACGAGTATGATTTCTATTCCATCATTGAGCCAGATGCCAGTAACGGGAATATTGGTGACCACGTGAAGGGAGACCCGAATGCTTCGGTGGTTATATTTGAATATGCGGATTATCAGTGTCCGGGCTGTGCTTCGATTAATAAGCGCGTGAATAATTTGATTACGGAGCTAGATGGTAAACTGGCGGTGGTGTATAGGAGCTTCCTGTTATCATATCATCAGAATGGCACGGCGGCGGCTTCAGCGGCTGAGGCGGCTGGACTTCAGGGATATTGGAAACCTTATGCTGATAAGCTGTTTGAAGAGCAGTCAGAATGGGAATATGCTTCAGCCTCGGAGAGGACGGAGTATTTCGATAAATACTTCACGGAGGTGACTGGGGGAAAAGGCGATCTGGAGAAGTTCCATAAGGATATTGCTAGTGAAGCAGTATCGAAAAAGATTAGTTTCGACATGGGGATTGGTCGGAGAATTGACGTGGCTGGGACTCCGGCGTTCTATATTGACGGTCAGTTAATATCGTGGAATAGTGCAGGTGAGATAGTGATAGACGGGAAGACGATTTCTTGGGAAGAGGCTACTGACGGAAGTGGATTTGCTAAGGTGATAAAGCAGATCGTGGCGGCTAAGCTGGGTGAGGAGTGATTTGGTGTAGTGAATTTCGATTTGTAGGATAGTGAGAATTTGATGTCAAAAATCCCCCATTTGGTAGGGGGATTTTCGCGAGTTAAATCTCGATGAACTCTTGCCAAGCGGCAGGAGCGATTTTTGACTTTTTACGTTCCTGAGAACGTTTTAGTCCTTTGATACGCATGTATCTAATATTCTCCTTAATGATTTTCGCTCGTCGACCTTGCAGACCCACCTCGCAAAGACTTTAGCCATAAAGCCATTGGGAATAAATGAGCGATGGCTCTTATTGTAGCAAGGATTGCAAAATCATGCAAGCATATACAGTGTCATTAACTTAAGCATGCTTAAGTTAATGGTATTGCTCGGCTTATGAATTATGTCTGGCGTTGTGATATAATTTAGAGTATGAAAAAGCTTAAACGGATTAAGTTTCATAGGGTGAAGACTTGGCAGCTGCTAGTGATACTAGTGCCGCTACTTTTTGTCGATGCGACTCTGCTGAGATTTGATCATGTGAAGATGACGGAGCTGAGAGAAGCGGTGCTTTTGGCTGATGAGCAGGAGAATGATGAAGAGATATTGAGTGGATTGGATGGGCTGAAAAAATTTGTGTTTTCTAACATAGTAATTAATATCGTAGATGATAATGGCGAGAAGAAGATTACGTTTGGGACGGGACCATTCTACTTAGAGCACCAGTATATAAGGGCGGCGAACAAGGCGCTTCAGGAGGCGAAGGATAATTTGGCTTCGGATAACAATCCGAATGGGAATATTTATGCCCTAGCTTCAGAGGCTTGCAAGGAGCCGGCGATAGTTAATGGATGGACATGGGATCATCCGGGATATATTAATTGTATGTTAAGCGAAATCCAGAAGTATCCGGCTGCGGACGAATTGGTGGATAAGGTGGCGGCGAAGATTCCGTCGACAGAACTGTATAGAAAAGATTATGCTTCGCCGATTTGGGCGCCGACTTTAACAGGGTTTATGCTGCTTGTGACCCTGATAATACTTGTTGTAATTTTTATTAGGATGATAATCTGGATTTTCTTGAGGTTGTCTCTGATATTTGTATGATTATGCTAATTTTTTAGAAAAATCTCTTGACTTTTTCGGATAAGGGTCATAAGATAGGAGTATATTAACTTAAGGAGGAAAGCTGAAATGGCTTACGAACATACTAACGGTAAAGGTGTAAAATACTATCTACACAAATCTGAAGTGACGCTCCGCGGTGGAAAGCCTCAGACGATTTATTTCTTTACTAAAGATGAAAAAGGTGGCAAGGGTACTCCTTGTGATTTACCAGCTGATCGTATGGTAGTAGAGAATCCACGCAATGGGTTCCTTACTCTAAAGAAGAAATAATCTTGATTCTTGTAAAAACCCGCTATCTTGGCATTTTTCCTCATTCGCTCGATGTATAATCGCGCTTCATTCGGAGAAAATACCAATCTAGCGGGTTTTTGCTGAGAATTGAGTGAACTTCGTTCTCATCCAAGTACCTATTATGGAAATCAAAAAAGACCTAAAGGTCTTTTTGATTTCCATGGTGGGGGTACTTGGATTCGAACCAAGGACACTGCGTGTATAAGACGCATGCTCTGACCAACTGAGCTATACCCCCGATTTCCACATTATATCATATTTGGTAGGGTTTTGATGATATAATATAGCTATGAGCGGAATCAAGACCGGAGTCCGGAGGTTAGGTTTTAAACTGCGCCACGATTATTTCACGGTGGAGAATGTTTTTCTGGTGGCGGCGATTGTACTTTGCTTGACTTTAACCTATCAATCAATTATGGCGATGTCTAGGAACTGGGATTTGTCCGAAAAACTCAGTGCAGAGAAAAAGCAACTGGAATTATTAAAGATTGAGACGGAAGCGAATCAGCTGGAGAATGATTATTATAAATCCGATGAATACCAAGAACTGTTAGCGAGAAAATATTTGGATAAACAATTGCCGGGCGAGAATATGGTGGTGCTGCCTAAGAATAGTGAGGCGGCTAAGAATAAACATGTGGCTGAGAGTAAGGAAATTGCCGAGAAGCAGTATTCGAATTTTGAAAAATGGATGATGTATTTATTTCCAAGCTATTAATTTAAAATGATTATGCTATAATTATAAGTATGAGAACTATGAAAAAAGGCTTTACATTAATTGAGGTAGCGTTGTTTTTGGCGGTGACCGGGATTTTGTTTGTGGGTGTAACTGTGGGTGTACAGAATTCGATTTATCAGCAAAGGTTTAATGATTCGGTGCAGAATTTCGTGGAATTTTTAAGGGGCGTATACGGAGAAGTGACGAACGTGCAAAGTCTAGGTGGCGGTAGATCAGAGAAGGCAGTTTATGGTAAGTTGGTTACATTCGGTCAGAGTTATAAACAGGACGGCGAGACAGAGACGGATGAGGGGCAGACTACGGTATATACTTACAGCGTAATTGGGGATATAGGTAGCACCGGTTCAGGAAGTGTTTTGCAGTCGCTAACGGACCTTGGTGCAGATGTGACGTTCTACGAGAGTAGTGAACTTGGAACGGGCAAGATTGTGCCGGCCGGGATTGTGCAGACCTATACGCCGAAATGGTCGGCGGCAATTCAGGCAGCAGATAGTTATGAGCCTTTTGTGGGGGCGCTTCTGATCGTGAGGAATCCATCTTCTGGAGTGGTATATACTTATGTATTGGAAGGCGAGACGATTGAGGTCAATCGTTTGATATTTGAGGCTAATGCAGCGGTTGGTGGCGGAGGGGTTAATATTTTGAATGGCTCCGGATTCTTGAATTCATCCCATACGCCACATTTTGAGAAGGCGGAAGTAGATTTCTGTGTCAATCCATATGGTGAGGATGAAGGGGTCTTAAGGCGAAATGTCAGAATAGTAAGCGGGGCAAGAAATGCTTCTGGGATTGAGATTGTCCCGGATGATGAAAGTAAGTGTATAAGATGAGGAAGCGGGAAAGGAGAGCTAGTCGTGTGAGTTGTAAAAAAGGGTTTACCCTGATTGAGCTTTCTTTCTCGATTGCTTTTATTGCAATACTATCGATTACGATTACGATGGTAATTATCAATGCGATCGCTTCGTATAGAAGGGGGATTGTACTGAATCAGATTAATACGATGGGTATGGACCTCGCGGATGAGTTTCGCACGGCTATTCAGAGTTCACCTTCGAGATCGGTGGTGGATGTATGTGCGAAGCTTTATGTGGATACCGGTGCGACTGGTTTGTATGAAAAGTGCAAGACGGACGGGGCGAGCAATTTCGTGTCAGTGGTAAGGTTTGCGAATGTGATAATTGGTGACGGTACTTTCAATAAGAAGACAGTAAATAATGCACCGGTGTTTGGGGCATTTTGTACGGGACGATACTCTTATATCTGGAACTCGGGGTATTTCTTTAGTTCCGATTATAAGGTTGACGGGGTGAGTGCGGCGACATTAAAATATAAGAGTGGCGAGGATGGCACTACGATGACCGAAAGTGGTTTTAGGCTTATAAAGATACCGGATAGTAACAGAGCGGTTTGTATTTCGGCGGTGAATTTCACGGCTAGTGGAAACTACGTGGTAAAAAGCGTGAATAATCTTTCATCTTCGACGAATATCCTTGGTGGCAGCAATGAGTTTGATATAAGTGGTGAGGACAACGATGCGATTTTTGACGAGATAGAGGAGCCACTTTCTTCTAGTGCTAGCAGTAATTTGGTTCTATACGATGTGAGTGCGGCGGCACCAGCTTATAATAGCGCAAACAATACGTTGCTTTATTCGATGTCGTTTATTTTGGGAACGATTCAGGGTGGAATTAATGTCAGGGCTTCGGGTAATTTCTGCGCCACTCCAGACGAATATACGATTGAAAACTTTGATTATTGTGCGATAAATAAGTTTAATATTGCCGCGCAGGCGAATGGAGATTAATATGAAGAAAAGAAAACTATCATTTAAAAAAGGAGCCGCTTCGTTCTATATTGTAGCTTTTTCGACATTAATTCTAGTGATTATTGCGACGAGTTTTGCGGCTATTATTATTGCTGAGATAACGAGAACGATAAACGATGATTTATCGCAATCGGCTTACGATTCTGCACTGGCTGGAGTTGAGGATTCGAAAGTGGCTTTTTATAACTATCAGAATTGTACGAGTAATGGGCAGGTTTATCCTGATGAACTAACTCTTGATCCGGAGATAACGTGTCAGGACATTGTTTACTGGATCAACCATCCTGATTGTGACATGGTGTCGCATATCTTAGGAAGGATTGGGAAGTTCGAAGCGGGTAGCGAGGTGACAATTCAAGAGACGAACGTGGCGAATAATATGATGCAGGCGTATACGTGCGTAAAGATGGATACGGTGCTAGACGATTATCGGGCGACTTTGTCTGGTACCAATACAATGCGACTGGTTGGTGTTAAACTGGACGGCGTGACGGCAGATGAGATAAAAGCCGTAAAGATAAGTTGGTATTCGGATATTAACAGTGATACTTACGGTGACAAGTTTAGCTTTACTAATTTTAAGGAAAGCACGTCAAGTGTGGTATTCCCGAGTTTAGTCTCCCAGAAGACGGCAATTCCACCAACGATATCTTTTCAGTTAATACAGACTAATGATCAGTTTAACTTTAGTGATTTTACAGTGAGCGTGAATGATACAACTAACCGCGGTACGGTCTTCCTGGTTCCGACTAATAATAGTACAAAAGCGGCTGCGAATGGAACGAATTACAATGGTACTTACAATGGGACAGAAAATGTGATACCGGCAAGTACTTTGGTGAAGTCGAATGATAAGGTCTCAAAAAACCTACCAAACGTAGTGTATTGTGCGGATGAAATGAATGGGCCGTATGCGTGTAGTGCGACCATTATGTTGCCGAAGCCGGTAGGAGGGAAGCGAAATGACGATACGTTTATGATTGCGGTTTCGTTACCGTATGGGCGACCGAACACTGATTTTGAGCTCGAATTTATTTGTGATAATTTATGTAATGAAAAAATTGTGATGGCAGATGATGGAACGGAAGAAACTATTAGCACGGATAGGGCGACACTGAAAAATGTACAGGTGAGTGTGGATTCTACTGGGCGGGCGAATGATTTGTATCGACGAGTCGAAACTAGGTTGGAGTCGACGGATACCTATTTCCCGTATCCGCTTTATGCGATTCAACTGCTGGGCGATGGGAGTGGCACGCTGCTTAAGAAAGATTTGAATGTTGTCTGCGAATGGAATTTCCCTGAGAGAGGGTGCTAGGCTGATATGGTGGTTCTTGATTGTCGATTCGATTGTTGATTCGATTTGACAAAATTATTATAGTTATATATAATATATAGTATTCGTCGCGGGGTAGAGCAGCCTGGTAGCTCGTTTGGCTCATAACCAAAAGGTCGTTGGTTCAAATCCAACCCCCGCCACCATGAATACTTGGGTCGCTTGTGGCGACTTTTTTGGTGGGGTTTGATTTAGTTATTTCTTCTTGTCAATTAATTGCCTGGCGGCGAGTTTGATAAGAGCGTTGTAGCTATTTGCAAGGTGAGGAGTGCTGGCGATTTCTAGCAGGGTGACACCGTGCCTAATGGCGAGAGCTAATTCGCCGGTCATTTGGCTAGCGTTTGGCGCTAGGACGGTTGCGCCGATGAGATGATTGGATTTGTCGGCAAGAAGTTTGACGAAACCGTAAGTATTGTTATCGATAATACTGGCTGTTGAATCTTTGACTGGAATGACTGTTTTCTTGTATTTACGGTCACGCTTTAAGAGATCATCTTCATTTAGACCAATGACTGCAACTTGTGGATGAGTATTGACAATGCGAGCGAAGCCGTTATAGTTTGGTAGATTCTTGGATTTATTGAGAAGATTGGAGGCGAGAAGGGCGCCTTCGTATTTGGCGCGTTCCGTAGAGGAATCGCCGCCAATGCAGTCGCCGATAGCGTAGATATTCTTGGCTGAAGTATGAAAGAGCTTATCGACAAGGATGCCGGTGTTCTTGTACTTCACGCCGGCGTTCTCAAGGCCGTAATCTAATACTGGCTGGCTGCCGGTCGCGAGGACGATACAGTCGACACGGACCATTTTTTCGTTACGACCGTTATGAAAAATGACGTGTTTACTAGTGGAATCTTGTTCGAGGGCGACGACTTTACAATTAGGTAGGACCATTACGCCGAGTTCTTTGCTTAAGTAGTTGCTAATTGTTTCTCCGACTTCTTTGTCTTCACGAGGGAGTAGGCGCTCGGCAGTCTCCATGATGAGTACTTTGGTGCCGAGTTCAGCAAAATAACTGGCGATTTCGCAACCAGTGGAGCCACCACCGACGATGAGGACGGCTTTCGGCATGCGGCGAACTTTAAGTGCGGTCTCGGGGGTGAGATAATTAACGTATTCAGTGCCGGCGATCTCGTTATGCTTCAGAGTAGAGCCGGTGGCGAGGATAAATTCAGCTGAAGTGAATTTCTTGTCGCCGATTGCGATGGTGTGGTTATCAATGAAATGTGCAGCTCCTTCGATGGTGATAATGCCGGATTTTTTAAGGATTGCCTTGTTGGCATCGCTGGCGCTGATGACTGTCTTTAACTGGTGCGCGACGGCATTGGGAAAACTAACGCTGAAATCTTGATTGCGAAACTCTGGCGCAGTGACGGCCTGATAATATAGATGTGAGTAATTAAGCGCTACTTGATATGGAATATCGCGCGAATTGATGTTCGAACCACCTAGGAAACGGCTTTCGACAATAGCAATGCGCTTCTTAGATTTTGATAAAGTAAGTGCTGCAGCAGTACCCGCTGGACCACTTCCAATTATAATATAGTTAAAATCGTACTTTTTTCCCATTCTTATATTATTTTATCACGATTTTTATAAATATAAGCAAAATCAGCATGATATTTTGAAAGTTCTTTTGCAATGATTCTTTCGAGGTCGCCGCTTGTGATGATGGATTTTGCGCTGATTTTTTGCTTGGTGGATTGAATTACTTTGTCAATGAAAACTGCGGCGGTTCCATTTGGAATGCCGAGCCCTTTCGCATCGATGGTCAATTGTTTTCTGATGATGTTTTCGTCAAAATCTTGTCTCATGTTAAGTCCTAAAAGATAGTATTAAAAATGCGATAATAAGATAACTGATACTTAGTATGATACGAGTAAAGTTCTTATTGTGAATGCGTGAGCGCTCGATGTCGGCTAGATTCTGGTGGTGTTTAAACTGGAACCTGATGATGAAGAGTGGGATTACCGGTACGATGATATATAGAATTGTAAGTAGTAGACTGGCTGGATGGGTGGTGCTTATCCTCAGGATTTCGCTCGATATAATAATATATAGTGGAAGCGTGAATAATAGTTCTGGAATTTCGGAAACAATACCGAGACAAAAGGCTCCGGATTTGTCTTTGGTGGTTTTGGCGTGGACAATGTATTCTTTAGCTGTCTTCCTTGAAATAAAAAGTTCGGTGCCGGCGCCGCGGCGAAAATAAAAAAATAGGCTGGAGAAAGCGAGGGCGATGAAAAGTCCAAACATGAACCAGGCGAGGCAAGGGATGAGATTGTGGGGAAAATTGGCCGTGAAAAAGGCGACGAGTATAAAAGTTAGTAGGAAAATACACGATGAGATGGTCTCGGCGCCTAGAATAAAGAAAGTGGATAGTTCTTGCGCTTTGGCTTGACCGAATCTACCTTGGCAATAGTGGTAAAGAAATGCAAAAACTCCGGGCGTGAGATATAAAAAAGTAATAATTAACAACGCTAGAGCTAAAATTGCGAATGAAATGAAAACGCTCATGCCTTAATTCTAGCATGAATGGGGTTGATTTTCCAGATGGTGCGTGATAGCTTGGCAGCATGAAAAAACAACGTTTGATTAAATTAGTTTTGGTTATGTTAAGTTTTATGGGGCTTGCTTGTGTCGGTGTACCCTGTGCGAGTGCGGATGGAGTGGAGGTGTTTGCTATTGATGCGCCCGCCGTGACAGTTAACGAGGGTGAGGATGGGGTGGATGAGATAGATGGAGTAAATGAAGTGTTGCCGGAGCTATATATTAAGGCGATTAATCCTGGCTACACTGTTGATGGGGTGGGGAATGTCGGAGAGATGATTGAAATTAGAAAGAATAGCTCCGATGAAATGATTTCGCTCGCCGGAGCCACTGTAGGCTATACTAATTCAAGCGGGAATTACTCTGTATTGTTTGAGTTTCCCGAGAACAGTTGGATAACTGGCGAGTCAATCCTCCTTCGCTTGGCCAGCTCACCGGATAGTGAGCTGGCCGCTGTGACTTATAGTAAGACTCTGGCTTTTAAGGGAGGGATTGATTTAAGGCGTGGAGAAGAAGTGATTGACAATGTGTGCTGGAACGGAAAGAAAGAGTGTTACAGGGAATTTAGCTCGTCGAAGTCGACGATTTTGGTTCGGAATGATGAGACTGGGCTGTTCGAACATTTAGACTTGGAATCTTATGAGCCGTTATATGCTCCAGACAGTTATTATGTGGAGCAGAGTGAGGCTTCTTCGGATGAGGAGGCGAGAATTCCTTCGCAGTGTGTTGGGTTGGAGTTCTCGGAGCTGCTTAGCTATTATGACAATAGCAGGACGGAACAGTTCATCGAATTGCATAATTATGCGGCTGAACAGATTCTGCTAGATGGTTGTGTGTTGCGATATAAAAACAAAAATTATAAATTGGAGGGGATTATAAAGGCGGATGGATATAAAGCGTATTATCCGGTGGAGTTTAGTTTGACGAAGAATCCTACAAATGGGAATGTAGTGGAGCTATATGATGTTGATGGGGCGAAATTAGATAGTTTATTCTATCCAAATGGACAAAAGAAAGGTACTTCTTATGCATTAATTGGCTATGATGAAGGAGGGGGTGAGATTTGGAGAACTACGTATTTACCTACTCCTGGTGAACCAAATGTTTATCAAGAGTACAAGACTTGTGAGGCTGGAAAAGTGATTAATGCTGCGACTGGTAATTGTGTGAAGGTTGCGGTTGTCACGGAAAAAACTTGCCCGGAAGGGCAGTACTTGAATATTCTGACTGGCCGCTGTAAGAAAATCCAGGAGCAGAAGGAAAAAACCTGTAAGGAGGGCTATTATTTAAACCCGGAGACTGGGAGATGCCGAAAGGTGGTCGAAAATAGTGGCGCTGATTACAGTGTGGAGCCAGAAGAATATGAAGAGAAATCTTCTTTCGTGGCTTTGTATGCTGTGGTTGGTGTTTTAGTAATCGGACTACTGTTTCTAGTGTATGAGTTTAGGCTTGAGATTGGGAGGCTCTGCGGTAGAGTTTTTCGACGATTTCGTTAAATACGGCTTCGCGGGGTTGGTCGCCGTTCACTTCGACGAGTAATCCGAGGGTCTTGTAGTGTTGAAGTACTGGCAGAGTTTTCTCGCGGAATTCTTTAATGCGGACTCGGAAGACATCTAAATCTTTGTCATCTTCGCGTTCGCCACGGTCGGCGAGGACCTTAGCTGCGTGGAAACGTTGCTCAACATCGGCCTCGGAGATGTTTAGGATGATGGCGGCTTTGATTTCGTGACCAGCGCCTTTGGCAACTGAGATGACTTGGTCTTCTTCGCCTTGCCACCTGCCAATAGAGGAGAGGACTAATGGATAGTTGAATAGGTCACGGCGTTCGAGATAAGGCAGTACCCATTCGTAGAAAACGTTGGTGGGGATGAGCTCGCCATGCCGAGTGTATTTATTATTGGTTTTTTTCTCCATGGCGCGGATAATCATGCCGGATGAGATGAATTTGGCATCTAGTGTTTCGGCCAACTTGATGCCTTGGGTGTCTTTGCCGGACATTGGCAAGCCAAAAAAATTGATTGAGCCAGTACCGAGCCAGGTTTTAATAGCTGAGATTTTTTCTTCCATGGTTTTATTATAGCACGGGATGGTGTGTTTGGTATACTGAATTCTGGCACTCTTTACTTTTTAGTGCTAATTGACTATAATTATAGGTATGGAATTAACATCTAGACAGAAGGAAATTCTTTGTCAAATAGTTGAAGAATACGCGGAGACGGCGGCGCCGGTCGGTAGCATGACGATGGCGAAGCTTTTTAAAGTGTCGCCAGCGACGATTAGAGCCGAGATGGCGAAGCTGGAATCGCTTGGTCTGATTGCGCAGCCACACACTTCGGCGGGGCGAGTGCCGACGGATGCAGGATATCGTTTTTATGTAAATAGGCTGGAGGATGAGAAGTCTTCGCCGAGGGAGCACGAGCAGGACAGGAAGGGTTACGAGAGAGGAACTCATGCGATCACCGTGAGGGTCTCTTCGCAGTCACAAGCCGATGCGGCGATTCGCAGAGCGGTGGATTCTTTAGTGGAATTAACGGGTAATTTAGGATTAGCGACGATTGGGGGGCAATTGTATCTATCGGGGATTTCGCAGTTATTTACGCAGCCGGAGTTCTTGGATACGCGTAGGGTGCAGGCGGTGGCGAAGCTACTAGACAATTTGGAACCGTGGCTACGCGAGACGGCGCCGGGCGAGCCTCTTAATATTTTCATTGGGCGGGAGAATCCAATTGGCAAGAATTCGGAGGTATCGCTGATAATATCGAAATTCCGTTCGCCTTTTTCCGATAAGAGTTATATCGGCGTGCTGGGACCGACCCGTCAGAATTATTCAAAAGTAATGTCGCTGGTGCGATATACTGGTAATATGTTGGAGGAATTATTATGAAAAAAGAGCAGAAATTAGCCGAAGAAAGCGCGCAGAAAATTGCCGAGCTGACGAATGATTTACAGAGGACGAGAGCGGATTTTGAAAATTATCGCAAGCAGGTGGAGATTCAAAAGGCCAATGCAATGCAGGCGGCTAAGCTGGCGACCGTGATGAAAATACTACCTCTGCTGGACGATATTGAGAGAGGGATAGCGACCTATGATGAATTGAAGCCGCTGGCGGGGACTTTGACGAAGACTTTGAAGGAGCTGGGCCTTGCTAAGATTATGACGGAGGGCGAAGTGGAGTTTAACCCGGATTTACATGATGCGGTGGTGGTCGAAGGAGAGGGTGAGAGAGAGATCATTAGTGAGACCCTAAGGCCGGGGTATTATTACGATTCGGTGGTACTAAGGCCGGCTATGGTAAAAGTTAAGAAAATATGATATAATAGTAAGAATTAGAAAGGAAAAATATGGCTGAATATGAGTTAGGCTTGAAAGAGCGTAAAATTACAGGCAAAAAAATCAAAGAATTAAGAGCTAACGGCTTGATCCCTTCAGTGATTTATGGCGGAAAAAAATCGGTTTTGACCTCGTCAGAATATGTGGCGACTGAGAAGGTGTTAGCGAAAGCTGGTTATCACTCACCGGTGGACCTAGATATTGATGGCAAGAGGACACTGGCTATCGTAAAGGATGTGCATATCGAACCGGTATCGCGGAAGATTATCAACATTGAGTTCCAGGCGATTTCGGCTAATGCTGTGGTAGAAGCAGTTACCCCAGTGGTGATTGTGAACTTTGAGGAGTCTGAGGCTTCGAAGATTTATCATTTCGCAATGACTCAATCGATTGAAGAGCTCGCAGTGAAGGCAAAGCCGGCAGATCTACCGAGTAAGTTGGAGCTTGATGCTGCCTCATTAAAGGAAATTGATGATAAGCTGACGATTTCGGATATTAAGCTACCTAGTGGCGTGGAGCTGGCAGATAAGGGTCTTGATCCAGAGCAGGTGGTAGCATCACTATATGATCCAGCAGCTGAGGCGGAGAAGCGTGAAGCTGAAGCCGAAGAGCCAGAAGTTGCAGCAGCGGATGTTCCGGCCGATAATGGTGAGAAGCCTGAGGAAGCTGCAGAAGCAACCGAGCAAGAACAGCAATAATCGTCCGAGGGGATCGCGGAGACTTTTAAGTAAGAGCGATTACGACTATTTGTTAGATGATAAAGCGTTAGTGTTGGCGATAAGCCTGTCAAGGAAAGCTTGGCGGGCTTTTTCGTTGTTGTGGTTGTCACCTTGCCAGGCATAGAGGGCGGGATCTTGCAAGGCGCGAGCAAAGGAGAAGGTGACGGGCCAAGGGAAAGGACCGTTTTTGATGATTTCAGCAAGATTGTCGGTAGCTTGCTCGGGAGTCTGCCCACCGGAAAGAAAGACTACGCCAGCGAGGTCTGTAGGGACATGGGCTTTTAACACTGCGGCAGTGGCTTGACCGATTTCTGCCGGAGTGGACTGAGCTTCAAGCTTTTTACCAGCGAGGACCATGTTGACTTTAAGAATGCAGGCAGGGAGACTAACTTTAGATTGTTTGAGGCTGTCGAAAAGCTGGTCGAGGATTTTGCTGGTGATGGTAGCTGATTGTTCGATATTGTAGTAGCCGTCGTAGACGACTTCTGGCTCGACAATGGGAACAATGCCGGATTCCTGGCATCTCAGGGCGTACTCGGCGAGGATTTGACAGTTGATTTTAATGGCGGTATCGGTAGGAGTCAGGATGTTGCCTTGGTCGTCGAGACGGATTTCGAAGGCGGCACGCCATTTAGCGAAGCGGAGACCCATTTGGTAATAATCTTGGAGTCGGGTTGACAGGCCGTCTAGGCCTTTAGTCCAAGTCTCTTCGGGGTGGTAATCCTGAGCTTGGTCGTATTGGGGTGGGAGGGAGTCACTAAATTTTTCGAGGCCCTGGTCAACTTTAATGCCTGGAATAATGCGTTTGGCGGTGAGGTAGTCGACAAAATTCTGGCCGTTGTCGGCAAATTGATGTGCGGTCTCGTCGAAAAGAATAATGCCATTCACGTAGGATTCGAGATTCGGCGTGGTGAAGAAAATATTACGATAATCACGGCGATTTTTGTAGGTATCGGGAATTTGGAGTTGATCGAACTTCTTATGAATGCTGCCGCCAGACTCGTCAGCGGCGAGGATGCCTTTAGGATAGAGGACGAGATTCCTAGAGATTAGTTCGAGGTTATCGGTGGCGGTGTTAGCGATGAGTGCCTGGAGCTGGTCGAGACCAAGAGAGCTATTTAGCTTGGAATTTTCGAGATTGGCACGAGCGAGGCGGAGGCTGTCTTCGATGGAAAATCCCAAGATGAAACAGCCGAGAATGGTGGCGGAGGCAATGGAGTAGGTGGAAAGATGGGTGAGCATGTCGATACGGTCTACCGAGAGAGACTCGGAGATGTTTTGGCAAGAGAGGCGATGCTCGGAGATAAGGACGAGCTTATGAGAGTCCTTGATGTCGGAAGGGATGAGGTTGGTTGAGGCGGTTCCTTCAGGGGAAGTGGGATTGGCCGTGGTGAGTGATTTGCTGGTTTCTTCGAGAAAGATGAGGTCGGCACGGGGAATGAGGGAATTAAGATACCGATTGTTAGGATTTCTTAGATAGATGATAAGCTTGGTGTTAGGGTTACTGCTAAGGTAGTCGGAAATGCGACCGGCAGAGGCTTGGTCTAACTCGGCGGAGCGGTCGATATAAAGGTAGTCGTAAGGCTCGTTAGTCGGAGTGAAATGGGTGGTTTTATAGGAAGTAGGAACAAAATAGCAAGGCTGGTCGTCGGCAAGTAAAATATAACGGTAGGTTTCGGCGGGGCCATTGATGGTGGGACCGTCTGCGGAAAGATGAAGATTTGAGCCGTTGATTGTGGCTTCGAGACCCAGCTTGGTGAGGACCTCCAGCGAGACGGTAGCGCCACCGAGATTGGAGCTACGATTATAAAAATGGTGCTCGCTGGCATTGAAACTAAGGTCAAGCCAATTAGTGTTATGACTATCAGCCTCGAGGTGCTCGGTACGGGAATCTAGATTGAGATAAACGTCTTTTAGGATGTTGCCTACGATTAAAATGCTCATGCTGTTATTATAGCCTAAAATCACGTTTTTCTCAATGATGTTGAGTTCGTTTATGAGCTATTTAGATAACACCCAATATGCCGCGGAGGGCGTAGGCAGTATCTTCGTGATTTCTGACAGTGATGGTGTCGATGCCCATTTGGACGACTGGATAATCATTGCCGCCGGGCTGGGTCATGTCGCCGAAATATAGGATATCTTCTTTTTTGACATGTAGCTCTTCGAGGAGGTGGGTCATGCCGAAGACTTTATTCATGCCAGGGGTGATGGCGTTAATAGAGGTGGTGCCACCGATTTCGTAATCGAACTCGGGAGCGAGTTCCTTGCAGCGTGCGACGATTTGTTCACGCTTCTTGTGGTCGGGGTCCCAGGCGTATTTCTCTTCGGTGCCGGCTTTCTGGCCGAGGGCAGAGAAAGTGACTTGCGAGAGACGGTTCTCGATGATTTCATCGCCTGCTTGCAGCTTATCTTCTTCCCAGTAGCCGAGCTCGCGAGCGGATTTTTCGATAGTCTCGCTGATTTTTTTGACTTGCTCGTCCGTGAGGGGGTAATTGTAGATCTGTTTCCACTCGCCGTCTTCATGGCGGTAATACTGGGTACCCTGGGCAACGAAAAGATGAAGATGGTTTAGCTGCTCTTCGGTGGGGTGAGGCAGGCGATCAACAATCTGAATAAGAAACTGGTCGAATTTCTGACCAGAAATAGGGCAGACCTCGAAATGATCTAAACATTGTAATAGTAACGATGCGATATCGTCGGTGATGGGAGTTTTGGCGACATTGAGGGTTTGATCGATGTCGAATGCTAATACTTTTTTCATAATACTTTCATTATACCATGGTATAATGAGGTTATGAAAACTTATATTGTGGGCAATTGGAAGCTTAATTTTACGGTAGGCGAAGCTTCGATTTATCTTCATAAAATACTAAAAAGCTTACCAATTTATCGTGACATTAATGTGGTAGTGGCGCCATCTCTTTTGGCCTTGCAGCCACTGTCTTTGCAGGTCGACCGGCATAAACTGAAGCTGGCGGCGCAGAATGGATTTTACCGAGATTATGGGGCTTTTACAGGTGAGGTGTCTTTTTCGCAACTGAGGGGAATTGTGGACTATGCGATTATCGGTCATTCGGAGAGAAGGTACGTTTATGGTGAAGACGACAAGATGATTGCGAAGAAGGTTGATGCGGCGATTCGGAATAAGATTACCCCGATTCTTTGCATTGGGGAGACCGAATCGGAACGGGCCTTTGGTGAGACGGCGGATGTGATTCGGGACCAACTGATGGGAGGCCTAAGAGATGTATCGGATGATGAAATAGATAAGGTAGTGATTGCTTACGAGCCGGTGTGGGCGATTTCGTCTACGAAGGCGGCGAAGCTGGCGACACCAGATGAGATTAGCGAAGTGGTGAAATTGATTAGGAAATGCTTGACTGAAGCATATGGGGCTAAGTTGGCGGAGAATGTGCCGGTCCTATTTGGCGGCAGTGTTAACTCTTCTAATGCAGGAGCTTATTTGACCGTGCCAGGCGTAAATGGATTATTGATTGGTGGCGCGAGTTTGATTTTGAGCGAATTTATTGATATAATTGATACTGCTAAGAGAGTGAGGTCATGAATAAAAGATATATAGATTTTGTTCCAACGCATAAGGTTGTATCAAGCGAGAAGAAATCCTCGAATACAGGTGGCGTTTATGCGGTTGTGCCGGAGTCTGGAGCTCGGAGGCGAGTGAGTATGTCGTCTGGGGCTGCCAGTTCGCGTGAAAGAGCTAGTAGTGTAGAGAGACGTTGTGTGGCGAGTGAAATGGAATTTGGGGTGAAGAAGCAGTCTGATGTAGATGGGGGGGTGAAATATGGTACGAAGAGACGGTCTGCGCGGGACGATGAGGTGGAATTTGGGGTGATACAGGATTTAGGTGGTGACTATGGTGGTGTCGTGGAGAAGCGACCACTGAATAGTCGAACTACCCAGAAGGAGGTTTTGGCGAAGACTTCGGTGAGAAATTCGGATAAAGCGTTGACTAAAGAGACTAAGGTAAAGAAGCGAACCTTCAAGATTCCGAGTAATCCGTTTATTAATCAGGAGAAGGTAGTGAAGAGACCTTTATCGGGTAATGCGTATCAGAAGGAGCCTGTAGCTCCTAAGGAAGAGAAGAAGGGGCCAGTCACTATAATTACTAAGCCCAAGAAAGACAGCAAGGTGAGTTTGGTGGTGACGATTATAATTACGATTATTCTTGGTGCGGTAGCGGGGACGGTGGCTTTTCTCTTGTTGCCAAAATAGGGGGATATGGTATAATGAAGAGGTTGGTGGGATTAGCTCAGATGGTTAGAGCGTCTGATTGTGGTCCAGAAGGTCGTCGGTTCGATCCCGATATCCCACCCCAGATTTAGGCGGGTATAGTACAGTGGTTAGTATGCAAGTTTTCCAAACTTGAGATGAGAGTTCGATTCTCTCTACCCGCACCAGTGAAATAACCGATTGGGGTTATTTTTTGTTGGGTTAATTTGTGTTTTTACAATTGACAAATTGCGCTATATATGTTAATATTTAAGTACTTTGGAAGGGCGAAGAGGCACTTTAAAAGCTATATTCTTCGTTCGGCCAAACGGGGGGTGCAGAAAGGGGGAATATATGAACATTAACTTAAATGAACTGCTGGGAGACCAGCTGTTGGTTGAGACGGCTATTATCGGTGTGTGCATGTTGGTTTTAATGTACATCATTTTAAATGCTGTTGAAGAGAGCCATGGCTTCGTCCATTTTTTGGTTTCCTTGCTTATCGCTGTCGCTGTAGCGGCAGTGCGATATCGCGCGTCTAATGTTAGTCCGTCAATCGCTGCAGTGGCCTATGGCGGCATGCTCCTGTTGTACCTGTTTGTTTATGTGCTGTTCTTCAGTACAGACAGGTTCTGGCAGGTGATACTGCTCATGGTCATACTGTTGCTGTTGGTTCCGCCAACGACGGCTGTAGCGTGGAAGGTGTCGCTTTTGTGGGAGGATAGAAATCTGACCACAAGGGTGACGGCTTTGCCGTTGTGGTTGTCGGCCTTGTCAATCCTGGTGTTTTTCTTTGCCGGGATTGGTAGGGCAGTTGCCCGTAAAAAGGTAACGTCTGCGGCGGAGACAGCGCCATCGGTCCAGCCGGTTCAGCAGTCACAGGCGCAGCGGCAAGCACAGCAGGATGCACAGCGGCAGATGCAGGAAGCGCAGCGGCAGATGGAGGAAGCGTTGCAGGCATTGCGGGAAGCGCAGCGGCAGATGCAGCAACAGCAACCGTAACTTATTATATTGTTTTGGCACCCCCCCAAAAAAAGCCTGGTCTTCGACCGGGCTTTTTCATGTTTTGTGAGTATTCTTTAGTTTATAAAAACCCAATTAAGCGCAATTAGACATAAGCGTAAAAAGTGTTATTATTATTGACAAATAACCTAAAGTGTGATACTATTTAAGTAGTCTGAGTTTTTGGAGTTTCTTGATAAAACAACGAAGGCCATTAACAATCGAATCATCTCAGGTTTTAACCTGAGCTATCTACCCCCACCCCTCCCCCCTTTCCCATCTTTTTATTTTGGAGGTGATCGCATGAAAAAGTTATTAACATGTTTGACGTTGTTGGTTGTTCTAGTTGTGCTGTTTGCTGTGTTTTACGAAGGTGGTCGTCTGACGGCAGATGCAGAGGTTGAAGGAATCGTGAATCTTTTTCGGCTCAGCCCTTCTGATATAGAAGAATTGACACTGAAAAAGTTCTCCTCGATCTCCGAGGAACTGCTGGACAGCTCTCTGACACCTAAGGATAGGCAGAGGGTTGAGGCCGCGGGCTTCAGTGATGCTTTGACGATGCCGTTTGTAGGACAAACGGACGAAGAGCGCTTTAGCGAGCTCGAAGAAGAGATTCTTCGAAATCCTATCTATGGAATCACTGTCGCTAAGGCAGTGAAGGCGTTGAGGATCAAGGATCGAACTTTGGGCGAGATTAACCCTTGGTTAGATGACCTCTCTGACAAAAAGGAAGAGGGTCTTGTCTACTGGCTTGAATACAGGCCGGGATTCGATAAGACGATCTTCGTCACGTCGGAGTACCGCAGTTACGCTGCGGCTTTGTGTGTCATTCTAGAGAGGATGATCTGCGTTGGTGTTAAGGAGAAGCAAACAGCCGTAAACTGGGCTCTGAACTATACGGCTATGAACAATGACCGTATGGGGAGTATCACAGATTACCAGTATGCACTTCCGTCGTTGGTTTTCGTATACCGGTACAAGAACGGCGACGAAGTGTTTTCTATAGGTTTCAACCTTAAAGACAAGAGGCCAGAAATCTATGGGGAGACTGAGCCAGTAACGGAACCGGAAACGGAACCCGTAACTGAATCAGAAACTGAACTGCCCACTGAGCCACCGATGGAACCGGCAACAGAGCCACCGACGGAACCGGAAACGGAACCTCCGACTGAGCCACCGACCTACCCGGAAAAGGATCCGGAATTGGCTTCATATGAATATGTGGAGCCAAATGACGATCCTGGCCCGGGGCCGGATACCAACGCTGGTGAAGGCGCTGTGTACTCACCGGAAGATCAGGATACCAATAGCAACCACATGTCTGATTATGAGGAGTATGTGGAGGCTATTGAGGAGCTTGAAATCGTCAACGAAAGTCAGAAAACTGGAGACGATGACAACACTCCTTCATATACGCCACCCGTGGAGTATGTGACGAATCCTGCGGAACCGGAGGCGGAACCAGAGACACTGCCACCGCCGGTCATCGACAACAACGGTGATACCGGCAATACCGCTGTTGAAGCGGTCGTGGTCAACGAGGTTGGAGAAGAGGAGATTGTTGAGATTGGCACAGCAGCGCCGATCGATGAACCGACTCCGATTCAGCCACCAGCGGCCATTGTTGGCGGTGAACCGATAACAGAACCGGCGGGCGAATGGGGAGGCCCACCGGACTAACAACGGGTGGGGACCCGTGTAGATAGCTAAAACTTAACGGGTGGAGCTACGTACCTTGCGTGCGTAACGTGACATTTAAGTAGAACATTATAAGAGTCCGACGAGATGATTCGTCGGGCTCCACCCCATGATTGAAATCTGAGATGATTCGGTTGCGAGAGACGAAAATTAACAATTTACGGTAAAGCAACGATTGGAGTGAATTTTGCAAAAGCATAAATTATAAAACATTAATTTAAACACTTAATAAGCAAGAAAGGATTACAATGAAAACAATCTATAAATCAATGCTTAGTGTGTCGGCTGCTGCGATTATGCTGGCTGGTACACTTGCTCCTGTGATGGTGAAGGCTTGGGGTGATTCTGATGATGGTCGTCCTAGCTATACGCTTGATCAGATTAATAAGGGTGAACTAGGGGACACCATTACGTTTAACTCGATTTCAAACGGTAAAATCGGGGACGAGAAGAATTTCGTAGCTGCAAAGGTGGCTGGCGCGAGTGTCGAAACCTGGAATGCAAATACGATCAAGGTCAAAGATGGCGAAACTTATACGATTCGTCTGTTTGTCCACAATAACAGCCCGAAAGGCGAAGATGCAATTGCAAAGGATGTGAAGGCAACCTTCTCGATTCCTACTACGGTTGCACAGTCTCAAACGATTATTGGCTACATCGATTCTTCGAATGCTAAGCCAGGTCGTTACTGGGATGAGGTAACCTTAGAAGCTGATGAAGATATGTATCTTGAATACGTGGATGGTTCAGCTAAGTATACAAATAACGAAGGTACTTTCAATCTTCCTAACGAAGTGATTATCTCTGGCGCAACGCTTGGTTACACTTCGATGAACGGTGAAATACCTGGTTGTTATCAATACTCTGGTGTGGTAACTATCGATGTTAAAGTGCATAAATCGGTAGCTGCAAAGGTTTCTAAAACTGTGCGCATTAAAGGTGCTAAGGGTTGGAACGAAGCCGTCGAGGCTAAGGTTGGTGATGAAGTTGAATTTCAGATAGAGTATGTTAACTTGCTCAACGAAACCGTCAAAGACGTAATGATTCGTGATGTATTGCCGGATAACATAGCTTATGTTACTGATTCGACATATCTATATAATTTTAATTATCAGAGTGGTGTCCAGTTATCTGATAATACTATAGCCACTTCTGGTGTCAATATTTATAGTTATAATGCTAAAGGAAATGCCTACGTAAGATTCACTGGTAAGATAATTGACAAGAGTCTTGCTTGTGGTTCTAATCAATTAGTAAACTGGGCAAGTGCCACAGTTAAAGGGAAGGTTTATAAGGATGATGCTTCGGTAATGGTAAAGAAGGATGACGAGACTTGTAAGAAGACTCCGGAACCTACTCCAGAACCAGAGCCAGAGCCAACTCCAGAGCCTGAGCCAGAGCCAACTCCAGAACCAGAGCCGGAACTTGAAACTCCTGAGGTGATTGTTAACACTGGTGCTGGCACAATTGTGACTGGTGCTATTGGTGCTGGTGCAGTTGTGACTGCACTTGGTTACTACATTGCTAGCCGTAGAGAGTTAAAGAAGTAAGTTGACCGCTTCACGGGTGGTACAACCAAAAGGCGAACCTGAAATGGGTTCGCTTTTTGTTGGCCTAAAAAAGTTTAAGCTTAATGTTGGTTAGCTGATTGAATAACGTGGTCAAAAAGACAAGTGACTGTGAGTGGGCCAACTCCGCCGATGATGGGAGTGATAGCATTTAGGTCTTGGCGTTCTCTGACGGATGAGGAGACATCGCCTTTTAGGACACCATCTTCGCTGGCGGTGCCGGCATCGATGATGGTGACACCGGGTTTAACCATTTGGTCGGTGATAAGATCGGGAACACCAGTAGCGGTAATGATAATGTCGTAGTTAATTAAGCTTGACAAATCATCGCCACGATGGAACAGGGTGACATTGTAGCCGGATTTGGTAAACATATTATATAGGGGGGCGCCGACGAGCTTGCCGCGACCGACGAGGGCGATTTTGGCGTTGTCGAGCTTGACATCGTAACCAGTGAGAAGCCAAAAAATGGCGGTAGCGGTGGCAGAATCATAGAGGCTGTCTTTCCCTAAGCCATCGACATCCTTTGTGGGTGTAATTAGATTGCAGAGTTCGTCGGTCTTCGTTTTGTCGATGAGTGGTAATTGGAGGATGATACCAGAAATCGCATCATCTGTATTGGCGGATTGGATTCTTTTTGCAATATCTTCGGAGGAATTGGCGCGGTAATCTTCGACCACAATGCCAATATCTTCGCCGTATCTAATTTTAAGATTGACGTATTTCAAGATGACGGGGTTGTTGCTGTCACGAATGATGAGGAGCTTGGGTTTTTCTCGCATAGAGGAGACTTGGTGGGCTTGGCGCTCCTTAACGAAGCCAGCGAGTTCTTTGCCTGATAGTATTTTCACGTTAGACTCCTGGGTTTGTTATTGATGATTCTTTGTGTATATTGATTATTTCAACCGGCTCTTGTTCTAGCCAGTAGCCGAATTTGGCATGAACTTGATTTCTGATTTCGTCGCGAGCTTTAGCTAAATCATCGTAGCTAGTGGCGGATTCGTTGATAAGGACTAGAGCGGCAGCGCTACTTACACGCATGCCGTGGAGTAATTGCCCGGCGAGGCCGGCTTGTTCGATGAGCCAACCGGAATTGATTTTGTGGCCGTCTTTGCCGTGATGGACTGGATAGCCTTTGGCTTCGGCAGATGCTGCTTCGGTCTCATTTAGGTAAATGTTCTTGAAGAATGAACCGGAGCTGGCTTTATCCTTCGGATCGGGAAGCTTATTCGCGCGGATGGTGGAGACGATTTCACGAATGCCCTGAGGGCTGAAATCGGTAAGGGAATTGGCTTCGATGTATCTTTCGATGGAATTATAGAAGGGGCGAGACATCTGACCTTCTTTCAAAGCCAGTGTGATTGAGATGACAAAATAGCGATTCTTCTTAGTGGTGTTTAAAATGCTTTTACGATAAGAGAATTGTAAATCGGAGCGAGAGAGGGTGCAGAATGAATTTGTCTTGGTGTCGTAGGCGTAAATTTCAGTGAGGGTGTCGGCGACTTCCTGGCCGTAAGCACCGATGTTCTGGACAGGGGCGGCGGAGGCGAGGCCGGGAATCTTGCTTAGGGCTTCGATGCCGGTGAGGTTCCTATCGGTGGTGTACTGAACGACATCATCCCAAATTTCGCCGCCCATAACCTCAATTATCGTGCTGAGCGGGGCCTGCCCATGGACGGGTTCTGACTCTGGACGGGTCCTGCCGGCGCTTTCTTCCCCCAAAAATGGCACATGCATTTTTGGGGGTCCCCCTTCAGCGCCGTCACCCGTCCATGTTACATCCGTAATGCCGCGCATACGATTGATGATAATCACGCCGTCGAAACCTTCGTCGTGGCCGATGGTATTGGCGCCACCGCCGAGGATGAAAGTGGGGAGGTGATGGTCTCTAGCGAAATCGTAAGCTGCGGGGACTTCCTCGGGAGATTCAACTTCGATAACATAGCGAGCGGGGCCACCAAGGCGCATAGTGGTAAGAGTAGATATTAAAACGTTTTCTTTAATCTTCATACCATATATTATATCACAGATGTATCAATGCTTAATTTCTGAGCGAGTCCTGCCGTCTGTATTCTGGACGGGTCCTGCCGGCGCTTTCTCTCTGAGCGGGTCCTGCCGGACCTTCTCCTCCCCCACGTCGCAAAAGCTCCGTGGGGGGACCCCCTCCAGGTCCGTCACCCGCTCATGGAACGTGCGTTATGTCGTCCGTCCATGTGGAAAATGGCATTAAAACTCTTCAAAAACCATAAACATGATATAATGAAATCATGAAGAAAAAACTAGATCTAGATTTAATAGCTCCTGTGGGTATTGTTGGTATTACAATACTTACTGGAACTTTCTTAATGTCGGGTGGAGTCTCTGCCGATGACGTAGTAGACCAAGTTATTATCGGTGTCCCTATGTCCTGTACGATGTCTGGTACTGGAATGGACACTCATAATGCTAATATTAATAATGGTACCTATACTCCTAATATTGGTACTACTACTATGCATGTATTCTGTAATGATAATGAAGGTTTTGCTATCTATGCAGCAGGATATACAGGAGATGAAATA
>JAZRDA010000008.1:0-36577 GCA_045660085.1 Candidatus Nanosyncoccus sp. | reverse complement strand
AGTTGGATCATTATCATTTAATGGATTATTGGTATTAGCTACGGTAAGAGTAGTAGGTACAGTGTTTACTCCTTCCTGGTGAGTATCAGCTAGTCTTAAGTTTTCTATCATCCAGCAGTTACCATCAGTGAGTTTGGCGATAGCATAGGTCTGGTTATCTCGTGTGTCGGTGAGAGCGGAGATACTGGATAGATTTGCGGTAATGGACCAAGTGGATTCGTCTTGGTCGCCTTCATCGTTGTAGATTGCAGCCGTGAGACTTCCTTGTCCATTACCGCAAAGTTCAGCGACTTTACTTGAGTCCTGGAGATTACCAACAGACTTAATCCAGACAGCATATAGAGCTAGTCCGTTAGCCGTAGTACCAGTAGGGACTGTAATATCTTCATTTGGACCATAGAAGTGAGCGTTAGGATTCGTAGCATAATCATAAGCATCAGACCAGCCAGCGAAGCCATAACCATCACGACTAAAGTTAGAAGCAAAGAGCCTGACAGTACTACCATCTGCTGCTGATTGTCTTCCCATCGTACCTTCAGCAGTCTTAGCATTAGCATAGTAATTAATATATCCTGCAGTAGAAGGTTGTGGTCTTAATGGTTCTTCAGAAGCTGGATGAAGTAGAGTGTATTTAACTTGTCCGATATATGTACCAGCCATCTGAGTAGGACTAATGTATGCAGCATAGGTAGTAGTGATGGATGAACCTTCAGTATAGATGCTGTTATTATCTACATCAGTACCAGAGTTTCTATAGGCTACTCTATTATAGGTAGATGGTACTGCAGCCCAGTCACTATAGTCAGTATCACCGGATTGTTTTTCTGAGTCACCAGTACTTCCCGCAATGATAGGTGTATAAGTGCCATTTGTTACACCAATCTTCATCGCCCAAGCTGAAGTATTACCAGTAAAAGTGGTACTAGTTAGAATATCACTAGTTTGTCCTAAGGTATTATCTCTTAGATATGTATTTCCTAATGTATCATCAGAATATCCTACTGCATAGACAGAGAATCCTTCATTATCATTACAATAGACTTTAAGTGTAGTTTGTCCAATACCATCAGGATAATAATCTTGTCCACGGGAATCTATACCATTAGGGACTTCTGCTGTATGAGCAGTATCGGTTGTACTAGACATAGAGCAGGCCATAGGAACTGTGATGGTAGCCGTAGATACACTAGAATCGTCTGCCATAGCCTTAGGTAAAGTCAATATCCCACCAGCCAAAATAGTTACACCTACCATGCTGCCAGGTAGCAGAAAACTTAAGAATCTAGATTTCTTCATGGTTTTATTTTATATCATAAACGTTATGAAATCAAACTTATTTTACCTGTTTTTCCACAAACCACCCCTGTCAGCCATAATTACACCGATAAGATATCTTGATTATCCTATAATAGTGTGATATAATAAAAGTATTCCTATGACGGGGATGCAAACGGTTAACTACCTAAGCAATACCCGTCTTTTTTGATTGTGTAGGTTTTTTCCAGCCACTTACTTCAATTTTTTTACGAACACAGATATCATTTAGCGCAGCGTAATACTTACGATCAAATAACTTATAGAGAGACGACATTCCCTTTTTTAATGCTACTCATTTTTTCGTTATGTTTTCGAAAAATCAAAACATAACCAGCCTCTTGAATTTCCTGATAAATTTTCGCATTTTCTTCTCTTTGAAAGCCAATAAAATAATAAGCACGATCCACCGAGTATTTTCGCTCTAGATACACTCGAAACTTACGGAGATCAACTTTCCACGCCTTTTCAGCATTAGTCGTACTAAATTCCAAATTTTGCCCATCGATAAATGCCTGATTTCTAATTAGTTTTTCTGTCATATCACTATTATATCATGATGCTAAAACTACTGCGCACTAGCTACGCAGCGGGCCGTCCTTCCGTTATGCTTGTAGTAGTAGCTTGTACCTGGGTAGATGCTAGAAGAGAAGAAGTACAGGTAGTAGGCGTAGTTATTATTGTACGCCGTACACGACCAATAGTACCCGCTGCTACCACGATCGCTAACGGAGGCGCCACTCACGTTGCCCGAGTAGAGAAGATTATTCGGGAAATGACGAATTCTCTTAAGCATTATAGTTACAGTTGGAGAAGTTGAGCTAGTCATTTGTTGAGCTGCACCATCATTTTGCAAACCACCAAGGCTGTTACTAAGTGCACCGAATTCACCAGATCCGGTACCGGTAGGTAGGTGCCAGCCATTCGGGCAGAGATCTCCCTCTGTATTGCCACTAGACTTACTATAGGTTCCCCTACCAGCTGTAGCTGAATACCAGTTGTAGTAGTTACCATACGAGTATAGATTTGCACCGGTAGACATGGTTTGGGTATTGGTGTATGAGGCCCTACTAGCAGTATTATCAGTCCTGAGTCTAGACTGGTCATCACAGGCAGCAGAGTTAACATTACACCAACTAGTAGCAGTAGCAGAAAGGGTCGGATAGGTGTCGGTGTCACTATAATTGTGTTTTAGTGTTACAGTTGGATTAGTTGGATCATTATTGTTTAATGGATTGTTAGTATTGGCTGTGGTAAGGGTAGTAGGTACAGTATTAGCTCCTTCCTGGTGAGTATCAGCAAGCCTTAAGTTTTCTATCATCCAGCAGTTACCATCCGTGAGCTTAGCGATAGCATAGGTCTGGCCATCTCGTGTGTCAGTTAAAGCGGAGATGCTGGTTAGATTTGCATTAATGGACCATGTAGACTCATCTTGGTCTCCTTCATCACTATAGGCAGCAGCAGTTAGGCTACCGTTAGTACCACAAAGTTCAGCGACTTTGCTTGGGTCTTGAAGATTACCGGCGGATTTAATCCAGACAGCATATAGAGCTAGTCCGTTAGCCGTAGTACCAGTCGGAACCACGATATCTTCATTTGGACCATAGAAGTTGGCATTTGGATTGGTTTCGTAGTCATAGGCATCAGACCAGCCAGCAAAGCCATAACCTTCGCGGGAGAAATTGGAAGCGAACAATTTCTTAGTACTGCCGTCAGTAGCCGCTTGCCTTCCCATCGTACCTTCAGCCGTGCTGGCATTAGCATAGTAATTGATATAACCCGGCGTAGATGGTTGAGGTTGCAGTGGTACTTCACTAGCAGGATGAACTAGAGTGTATTTAACTTGTCCAATATATGTACCAGCTTTCTGGGTAGGGCTAATGTAGACAGCATAGGTAGTAGTAACTCTAGCACCTTCTGTGTAGATACTGTTATTATCTACATCAGTACCAGAGTTTCTATAGGCTACTCTATTATAGGTAGATGGTACTGCTGCCCAGTCACTATAGTCAGTATCACCAGATTGTTTCTCAGAGTCACTAGTACTTCCTGCAATGATAGGTGTATAAGTACCAGATGTTACACCAATCTTCATCGCCCAAGCTGAAGTATTGCCAGTAAAGGTAGTACCAGTTAGAATATCACTAGTTTGTCCTAATGTATTATCTCTTAGATATGTATTTCCTAATGTATCATCACTATATCCTACAGCATAAATAGCAAAGCCTTCATTATCATTACAATAAGCTTTTAATGTAGTGGTGCCAATACCATCAGGATAATAATCTTGTCCACGGGAATCTATACCATTAGGGACTTCTGCCGTATGAGCAGTATCGGTTGTACTAGACATAGAGCAGGCCATAGGAACTGTAATGGTAGCTGTGGATACACTAGAATCGTCTGCCATAGCCTTAGGTAGAGTTAGTATTCCGCCCATCAGTACAGTCGCTCCTACCATACCAACAGGCACAAAATAACTTAAAAACCTAAATCTCATACCCACATTTTATACCATAACCATTAAAAAATCAAAAATAAACTGGAATTCACTTCCAGTTTATTTTCTATCCATTCCCATAATTTCCTATTTGAGATTAAAAGCCGGCAGATTGGTGTTTTCTTCTTGCGAAGTGCGATTATTGATCGAGCGAGCAAGAAAAAACACCGAGATGCCGGCTTTTAACTCAAATAGGTGGTAGACCTTATCAATTCGAATTGGAACCGTATCATATCTGACATGTATCGAATTAAGGGTCTAACTACCGTATTGTATCATACAAACTACATTCCTAATCGTAGTAGAACCAATTAGTATCGTTATAGTCATCCTGCTCCAAAGGGTTTTCCATCAGGGCCAGCTATCCCAAAGCAAGGCCCTGTGGTAAACCCTTTGGAAGTTTAGTCAAAAAAAAGAAAACCTCCAATTAAGTGGAGTCAGTTTAGGGCTGAACATCCGAGCGATAAGTCGCCAGTTAGGAAGTTTTCTATTAAAAAGATATCATAAAAAGTATAAACAAAAAAGAGCTTGGCGTACAGTTATCCATACGGCAAGCTCTAAAATATTGTAACATAAACTACCAAAACAGACCCAGGTGGGGCTGTGATTACCGCCCCAGCAAGGCCTAACGAAATTATACCACTAAAAACACTAATTTCCATCAAAACGCACAAATAAGCAATGTGGGTAATCAAATCTTTCTCTAGCCGTCACAAGAAAATCATAAACTTCATGGGATAGTTTAGCAATTCTTTTGTTGCCATTTTCTAACGCATGCTTTTCCACAAATGAAAAATCTTCCGCAACTGGATAAATGGGTAAAATCACGTGCCCATAGTAATCAACCGTAGTTAAAAAAGGCAAATCTTTACGAAAAACAGACTCAGTTTTTTCAACCTGTTTTTTGTCCAATCCCGATATATCAGGCCGCATAGAGTACTCAATATAATTGAACACCTCGGTTAATTTACGGCTCGGAAAACTATCGAGGTCGATTATCTTATCATTATTACCTGCACATCCATCGAATGTAATAAGCGACATCCATACCCCATCACAACCCCAAGCATATTTTGCCCCATCGTCCACGATGACATCGTGTAAAACTACAATCCAACCTATCAAAGGCAACCCATTTTTTGACTCTATGCGAGTGCCGTTCGTGTCGTATAAGCCTTGAACGGTGGCTGTTTCAATAGAACCAAGCCCGGCACTATCGTTCTTCTCATAACAGGCAATAAAATCATAAACCTCCCCACGTAAGCGATGTAGAGCTGTTTTATATTTTTCATTTTCAATGTCCGTTGCGGGTTTATTTAGATTCGATACTCTCAGATATTTGTACTGAACTTTTCCAAATAAACTTAATTCTTTAGTATCTTCTTCATCACAATCTATAACAAGACAATACAAGTTATCCCTGGGCTCTATGTTGCAGTCAAGTTTATCCTGCGGTATAAATACACCAGTAAAAGTTTTCCATGGCAGTTTCTCGCCATTAGTCACCCTAAAATAGCAATCTCTTCCGTCCGGTAGCTCTCCCTCTTGTATCATACTATTATTTTATCATTTAATACCCATTGCTTCGCATACAATCATTATATGTTGATTCGTAAGCGGACTGCGGAACTGTGCTATATTGTGAACCGCCAACCCCCATAGCGCCTAGTTGTCTCCTTGCGCTTTCTCTCGCTTGTTCAGCCCGAGTCTTGCAAGTACTTTCCGCCGCCGCTCTTGCTTGTCTTTCGGCTTCTTGCCTAGCCCTTTCTTCAGCAAATGGGTCACTATTAACTGTTGAGCTATTAAAAGGTTCGGTAGAAATAGTACTATCAGATGTGCTATTTCTAAGTTCTCTCTCATGTTCCGCAATTATTTCCATGGCCCTGACATAAGATTCAGATAGTTTACCGTCTCGCGTATATGCACTAGCCGCAGGCGGAGTATCGGCAAGGCCAATCATTGTACCTTGGCTATTCTTCGCGCAATCATCCTCTGAAGAATGGGTAAAGCCAACTTTAGGATTCTGGAATTGTTCATCAGTATAATAACGATAACCACCATCCGAACAAATCATGTACTGCCATTTTCTTGTCCCACGTCTTACAATTTCTCTAGTAGGTTCTTTAATTGTTTCAACGTTCACGATGTCAGTATTTCGTACCTCACCAGTTATCAACTTCTTTTTCTCTTCGGTATAAATCTTTTTAATTCCATCCTCGCCAGTCTGTTTAACTTTCTCCGTTCCAAGCTCGAGGCTGTTGTCGTCTTCATATTCAGTATAAAAATAAATTGGCTCTTCACTTTCGATTATTTCCATTCTAGTAATAGAATTATCTAGTATTATAAGTATGCTAATAAGTATAACTATTGCCGCAACAGAATAATAAATGATTAAGCCAACTTTTCGACGGGGATTCTGCTGGTTTTTGGCAGTTATCTTCTTTTGCTTAACTATCTTTCCGGTTTTCTTCTTTGATTTCTTACCCATACAATATTCCTTTAAGACGTTAATAATATCCAAACCAAAAGAGCCACTCCAAAAACTAATATTGTCAACCACTTTCTTTTAAGAAGTTCGTATCTTAACAAATCTTCTGACGTTTTGTATCCTTTTTTAGACAGAGAACCATCTTTTTTCTTGTACCTATATAAGCCATCTTCGCATTGTACTATCTTAAAGTGAAACATATTTTAAAGTCTCCCAAACATAAAAACCACAAGTGCGGCAATCAAAGACAATACGGCCAAAAAACAGCATACTTTTAAGCGAAATTTTACCGCAACCCAACCTGACAGGTTTTCTAGTTTTTTAAATCTCTTTTTTGAAAGGCTACCATCCGCTAGCACCTCATGATAAAAACCATCGTTGTCTTTTTTATAGCTGAAACTCGTTTGTAGCATTACCATATTACCTACCACCACTATTGATTAAAAAACCAACCAGCGAGACTGCTCCTGCAAATATTGCCATTACCGCCATAATTTCCCAATCTCGAAGTTCTTTCATTGAGTGCATTGTATCTATAGCGCTTCTTTCTTTAGACCACTTGGTGCCCTTAATAAACCCAAAAAACCAATCTTTTCTGTATTGGAACATACCGTTTTTAGTCTGACGAACTGGGTATCTATAAGCCCTATTTTTAACTTCACCATTCTGTTTAATTTGGTAGCAATAGAAATAATCATCCCCCTCAAATTTCTTTAATTTAAAATAAAGCATTTCTACTACTCCTCATATTATTGAATATAGGAGTCCTTAAATAAAAAGGACACCGTGCGACGGTGTTCAGATTCGTTTTCCCGCAACAGGTTTTGCCCGATTGCTTGCACACGGTGCCCTTTTTTGAGCAAAACCGTGTTTTTTACGGGCGCCCCTATATTGGGAGCATTTATATTGAATCTGAACATCCTAATTATATCATAATTTGTATCAAAAAGATAATGCGTACACACACCAGAAACAAAAATATACAGGTCGGGTTAGATATTCTGCGACAGAGGTGAACAGGTCGGGATTACCTAGAAACACTACAAAATAGTGAGAAATAAGTCTTAGCCATCTTAGATAAATAAAGATGGCGGTGGGAACGTCAATAATAGAGATAAGCAGATGGCGGTTTGTTTTTTGACTACCTTACAAAAAAGGTAAGTATTTTTTGAGTTTTACAGGGAAAAAAGGTAAGTATTTTTACATACTTGCACGTGGTATCTATACGTAAATAAAATGGAATTATGGAGAACGAATATAAAAGGCCAGCAAAGAAAAAAGATGGCTTTTTGTGTTCTGATAAAATAATCATTTCTGTAAAAGAGGCCCGAAAACTATTGGGTAAAGATTGCTCCGACAAGCTATCAGACGCCGACCTTTCTAGAATGATTGGCGTGTTTTCTAAGCTAGCAAATAGCCTAGTCGATACAAATGTCGTTCCAAAATCCAAAGTGGTGTTATAATAGAATTATCATGAATGATGGAATACGTAGACTTGCCTACGGATATACTCGAGTATCAACCGACGAGCAAGTCCCCGGTGCCTCACTTGAAAATCAACGTTTAGCAATTCAAAGATACGCCGACGAAAATAATATAGAAATAGTTGGTTGGTATACCGACCCGGGTTATTCTGCTAAAACCGCTAATCGTCCAGACCTTCAAAAAATGCTTAATGATATTTATATACGTAAAGGAGAGATTTCTTACGTAATTGTTTACAATGTTAGCCGTATTTCCAGAAATCTCGAATCTTTTAGTAAAGATATTGGCTACCGTATGGCTGGGTGCGGAGCGACTCTCCTTTCAACCCTAGAGGCCATAAATGACAAGCCAGAGGGTCGTTTAATGCTTAATATCGCCTTGTCCGTCCACCAATATGATAACGACGTTAAAGCTCAAACCGTTAGGGATAATATGGCTCTCCTAGCAAAGCAAGGGTGGTGGATGTCGCACCCACCATTAGGATTGAAATTAAAACACATTCTTATTGATGGGATAACAACAAAAGACGGTAAGAAAAAATATCATAATACATTGGAAATCGACTATACAGACAACATAGGCGAGGACATCAGATTTTTACTTAATCGTTTTTCCGAGGGAGATATTAACATTGCTGATTTGTTAAGACTCGCTCAAAAAATGGGCGTAAAATCTAGAAATGGCAAACTCATTAAGTTTACAACATTAAATAATATACTTCTTCAGTCTGCTTATGCTGGTTATAATTCTTCTCCAAAACTATTAAAGGGAGAACCAGCAAAACTTAAGGATTTCGATGGAATTATATCCTTAGAAACTTTTAACAGAAACCAAAAGATTATAAAGGGCGATATGAGAGAGCTAACTCCTAGTGATGATGCAATGTATCCATTAAAGAAAACCCTTATTTGTTCGAAATGCGGTAAGCCAATTCGTGCAAGTGCGCCCACAACGGGAAGCGGCAAAAAGTCACCACGATATCACTGTTGCGAGAAAGGACATGGCTCCATTGGAGTGGCCGAAATGCACCAATTATTCGTAGATTATATTAAGGGCGTTACACCCAATGATGGCACGGTCAAATTATTTAAAGAAATAGTAAAAAGAACAGCCGCCAAAAAGTTAGGTGACACAAACAAGGAATTAGCAAAATGCCGAGAAGATATATCAATTATTGATTCTAAACTTAATACTGCCTTAGACGCCCTCCTGGAGGGTAAAATCAGCCAAAATGAAAAGGCTAGATATACTGACGTTTTGATGTTTAAGCGAAACGAGCTAGACCAAAAAATTCTAGAATTAGAAAAGACACAACGCATTAGCGAGTCGACTATTGAATATGTATGCAACTTTATTACCAAGCCAGCTAAACTCTGGATGGATTCCGATTTAGAATCTCGCCAAGCGTTCCAAACTACCATGTTTCCAAATGGCCTACACTTTGATATAAAGGAGCGAAAATTTGGAACGGAAGATTTAAGCCCTCTCTACTCTGTTATTTACAACAAAAAAGAGTCAAACTCTGACTCTAATTCCAGTATGGTAGGCCCGGCTGGAATCGAACCAGCATTGTATCCTTAGAGGGGATATGTCCTATCCGTTGAACGACGAGCCCAAGACTGCCCCCTTACAGACTATCAATATTATACACTATTCTTCTGGTTTTCTCAACTTATAATAGATTGACGGCGCAAATCGAATCGGCGCCAGTACCTTCTGCGCCTTGTCTTCCATCTTTACTAGATTCTTCGTACCAAGCACCCTCTTTAGGCTCCGGCTCCTGAAGTTCGATACCGACAGCACCTTCTCGCACTTAAACCCAGTCTTGTCAAAAATCTCTTCCACGTATTTCGGGTGGTAATTATAAAACCCGTTCGCCGATATTTCCTTGTAGTTCGCCACCGTCTTATCAAACGGATTTACCTTGCTTCGCCCCGTCACGAACCGCGCCATCTTCGGCAGAGTCCGCTTGTTCGCTACCTCAATCACGGCCACTCCTCCCGGCTTCAACACTCGGTATAGTTCCGCCATCGCCTTGCCCAGATATTTCAAGTGGTGAGTCACGCGAACCATCATCAATCCATCCAGTTCGTCATCCTTAAATGGCAGCTCATAAATATCGCCCGCCCGAGTCTCAATCTTATCACCGTAAATTTCCTTCGCCTGTTCCAGCTCAGTTTTCGAATAATCAAATAGGAACACCTTATGCGCACGTTTCAAATACTCGTTAGCTAGTCTCCCGTATCCGCCGCCGATATCGGCAAACTTACCCATCCGCTTCGGGAGCAACTTCCGAATCGCCATGCGATCCGCCTGATCTTCATACTCCCTGCCAGTATTCTCCCAGAAATCCTTTTTATAGTCGTAACCGTTATAATCTGAAACAATTTCTTTACTCATAGTTCCCTCATTATATCACACGCGACACTTCTTCTAAAGTAGTCTCGCCCTTTAGCGCCAGAATCACGCCTTTTTGCTCTAAGGTCAACATGCCTTTATCTCGAGCTGCTTTTTCAATCGCATTCGTATTAATATCGGCTACTTCTCCTCGAATAAACGCCTGAATCTCTTCCGAGACTACCAGCTGCTCCATCACCACCGTCCGCCCCTTGTAACCAAATGGGGATTCCTCGGTCGGGACAGCCTCATACAGTACGATATTATTCAGATCAACTCCTCGTAGCCTATTTTCCGGTACTCCCGCCAGCACCTCTCTGATGTATTTCGCTTCTGCCTCGGTCGCCGGTCTCTCCTGCTTCGAATCCGCCAGCTTTCTTACCAATCTCTGCGCAATCACCAGCCTAATCGAACTCGAGAAAATCGGATTCGTACCAATCAAATCAATCATTCGTGAGAAAGCTGCACTCGCCGAATTCGCATGGAATGTTGATAGCACCAAATGCCCGGTAATTGAAGCCTGAATTGCCGTCTTCGCCGTATCCGCATCGCGAATCTCGCCCACCATTACCACATCCGGATCTAGCCTCAGCACCGAGCGCAGCCCCTCCGCGAAAGAGCCACCCTCTCCAGTATTAATTGGAATTTGCGAAATCCCCGTGATACCATATTCAATCGGATCCTCCAGGGTGATAATCTTCTTGTCCGAAGTATTCAGTGCATTTAGCATCGAATACAGTGTCGTGGATTTACCAGAGCCAGTCGGCCCCACCATTAACACCAATCCCCGCGGATGTGAAATTATCTCATCGATTTCTTTTCTTTCTTCCTCAGATAGGCCAAGCAAATCCAAATTCAGTAGCGACTCGTCGAAATTAAACAGTCTCAATACCGCATCCTGTCCATACATCGTCGGAATCGTCTCTACCCTAATGTTGACTAGGTGTGTCACACCGTCACGATGAATGTCTTTCTGCATGTGGCCAGACTGTGGCTTATTGGTCGCCGTTGACACATTCGCACGTGACGACAATTCGCCCATAATGATACGATATTTGCCCTTATCGATTGTTGCCACCGGGTGCAACAAACCATCCACTCGCATTCTAATTCTAATTTCATTGCGTAGATTCTCAATATGAATATCGCTCGCCCCTAACTTATCCGCCTGATCAATCAGGAAATCAAACACCTTCTCCGGCGACACGTGCGCTAGAGTCTGCGACACCGAAGCAATCGTCTCCGAATCGCCCTCTCCCGCGATTTTAATATCATCATATTTTACTTCCTTCGGCGGATCATACCGTAACATCAATACCTGATAAGCCGAATTCGAAATCAAGAAGAAATCCACCCTCTCACCATCATCTGCATACTCCCGCCTCATCCTCTGAATTAACGACCGCGGAGTCTGGCTAGTCACCATGAACTGATAATTCGTTTCACCCTCACCCCGCTGCAGTGGAATAATAAAATTCTGGTGCATTTCGCTAATCGGTAGTAAATCCGGAACCAATGGCAGAGTCTTCTCATATTCCCTCATATCCAGATACGGCAACCCCAGAATTCTAGCTCTCTCGGCGGTCGCGTTTTCTTCATTTTCACGTCGTTTTAGTTGTATTTCATTCTCGTTCATACCTCAAATTATAGCACAATCGTTTTCTGTTTTTACCACAATGTGCTATAATTCTTTCATGGCAAGAAAGTTTAAAATGAAAATTGTCGCGAAACAAAATCGCAACAATAATCACAAACACAGCGACAAGCGAAAACACCCTCGCTTAAAAAACGGCCGCTAATCCCCCTTTAATCCAAAGCGGGGATTTTTCTTGTTTTTAAAAAAGGAGAAATCATGAAAAAGTGTTTCGATGCCGAAAAATATCTCAAAATCCAAAAGAAAAAAATCAACCAACGCATTAAGATGTTTGACAAGCTCTACATCGAATTTGGTGGCAAGCTCATCGACGACCAACACGCCGCCCGCACTCTGCCCGGTTTTCTCCCGGACCTTAAGATTCGTCTCCTCCAAGAATTCAAAGACGATGCCGAAATCATTCTCTGTATCAATGCCAACGCTATTGAGAAATCCAAAATTCGCGCCGATCACATGATTTCATACGAGACCGAAGTCCTCCGCCTAATCGAATTCTTGCGCGCTCACAATCTCTATGTCAGCTCCGTTGTCATCACACTCTACGATGGCCAGAAAAAAGCCAAAGATTTCGCAAATCGCCTGAAAGATTATAAGATCAAGACTTACTTCCACACCTTCACCAAAGGTTATCCTACCGATGTCGATACCATCGTATCCGACGAAGGCTACGGTGCCAATCCGTATATTGAGACTACGAAGCCACTCGTCATCGTCTCCGCTCCTGGCCCTTGCTCAGGCAAGCTAGCCACCAGCCTCTCGCAACTTTATCACGAATCCAAGCGCGGCGTTAATGCTGGCTATGCTAAATTCGAAACCTTCCCAGTCTGGTCTTTGCCACTAAAACATCCGGTCAATGTTGCCTACGAAGCCGCTACCGCCGACCTTGGCGATGTCAACATGATTGATCATTTCCATCTCGACAAATACGGCATCACCGCCGTAAATTATAATCGCGACCTCGAAACTTTCCCAGTTCTTAAAGAAATCTTAACTCGTATCACCGGCAAAACAATTTACTATTCCCCCACCGACATGGGCGTTAACGTCATCGGCGAATGCATTACCGACGATAAAGCCGTGCAACGCGCCGCCAAAAACGAAATCATCCGCCGCTATTATCGTGCCCTTACCGACCTGAAGAAAGGCGCCGTCACCCCCGAAGTACCAGAACGCATTAAGTTGCTCATGAACGAACTTAATATCTTCGAATCTGACCGCACCGTCGCACTCGAAGCCGACAAGAAACGCCAAAGCTCCGGCAACCTCCCCAGCGCCTGCATCCAAATTGGCAAGAATTTCATCCCAGGCCGCAAGACCGACATTCTCTCACCGATTTCCGCCGCCTTCCTCAATACTTTGAAAACCATCAATCGCATTCCAGATGAAGTCGATCTCATCTCCCCCACCGTATTAAAACCAATTCTAGAAATCAAGAATAAAACCAGTAATTTTAAAGAAAACTATCTGAAGCTTGGCGAAGTCCTAATCGCACTTTCCATCTGTTCCACCACCAATCCGGTCGTCAAAAAAGCTCTGGAATCTCTTGATAAATTGAAAGACTCCGAGCTTCACTCCACCCACATGATTTCCGATGACGAAATGATTATTCTTTCAAATCTCGGTATCAATGCCACCTGCGGCACCGAAATTGATATTGACTAAACTTGGCGAAAGACAGGATGGGCCATCCATGTTCCCTCCCTTCAAATAACTAAAACCAAAGCAAGCTTTGGTTTCACTTATTTGGCGGAAGGGACAGGATTCGAACCTGCGAGACGTTAATCTGCTGGTTTTCAAGACCAGTGCCATCAACCACTCGGCCACCCTTCCGCTCTAATTATACCATATCTTCTTCAAATTCGAGCAGAAAGCTAGCTTTTCTTCTCTGCTGCTGCCTTTATAAACTCCATAAATAACGGATGTACATGAAGCGGCCGTGACTTAAATTCTGGATGCGCTTGTGTCGCCACGAAGAACCGACAGTCCGGCGCCTCCACGAACTCCACCAATTCCCCATTTGGCGAAGCACCCGATACTACGATTCCACCTTTTTCCATCTCTTTCAAAAAGTTTTGATTCACTTCATAACGATGCCTATGCCTCTCAATCACTTTCACATCTCCGTTTTTCAAAACCTCCGTACCGTACACATATTCACCACATTTCTCCACTTCGTCCCGATAAACCTTCGCTGTTTTACTACCCGCCTTTAAAATAGCCGTATAATCACCCAGCCGCATTGTTCCGCCTGTCGATTCCTTACCCTTTTGCCCCTCCATAATATATATCACGTTGTTTCCATCCTCATCACTTGCGCCAAACTCTTCCGAATTTGCATTCTTCACTCCGCCTTTTCGCGCAGCCGCAATACACGCCACCTGCATCCCAAGGCAAAGACCTAGGTACGGCACGTTATGTTTCAATGCATATTCCGCCGCCTTAATCTTTCCTTCTACGCCACGTACACCAAACCCACCTGGCACTACAATTCCGTCGCATTTTTTCAGTAGCTTCGCCGCTTTATTTTCGCTCGCCTTTATCGAACTATCACCCAGCTCCTCCGCATTAATCCATTCTATTTTCAGATTTACCTTGTTATGTGCTGCCGCTGCTTTCAGGGCTTCCGTTACACAGATATAGGCATCGTCATTACCCACATACTTCGCCACCAAACCAACCTTCACCGTTTTATCATGCTTCATCGACCGCCATTCCGAGAATTTCTTCCACTTTCTCATATCCGGCTCCGTCTCATCTCCCACAAAATCATTCAGAATCGCCAGCACCCCCGACCTCAGCACATTAAACGGCACATCATATACACTCTGGATATCTGGCAGATTCACCACCGCATCGGACGAAATCCCCGAGAAAGCTGCAATCTTTTCTGGGATCGCTCTTGGTGCTGGGCTTTCCGTCCTTACACACACCACATCCGGAATAATCCCGAAACCTCTTAAATCCTTCAGTGCATTCTGCGCCGGCTTTGTTTTTAATTCGTTCGATGTGTGAATAAACGGCACATACACTACCGACACATATAAACAATTTCTCCGCCCTACCTGATTTGCAAATAGTCGAATCGCCTCAATAAACGGCAACCCTTCATAATCTCCCACTGTCCCACCAATTTCTACAATGTGAATATCCGAATCCGCCGAGGCCTTCTCAATCTTCTCACACACCAACCCCGTAAAATGTGGCACCAGCTGCACCGTCTTTCCATGAAATCCCCCCGCACGCTCCCGCTCGATTAGCTCCTTGTAAATCGAACCTGACAGCGTAATTGAATATTTTGATGTCTCAAAATCTAGGAACCTCTCGTAGTGTCCCAGGTCTAGATCCGTCTCCACCCCATCATGCGTAACGAAACATTCCCCGTGTTCTACCGGATTGAGAAGACCCGCATCCACGTTAAGATACGGGTCACACTTTTGCATTGTTACTTTATAGCCTTTAGCCTTCAGGATTGCGCCAATCGAAGCCGCCGTGATTCCTTTACCGACCCCCGAGAGCACCCCACCCGTCACGAATATATACTTACATTTTTTATTTTTCATTGGGGCCTCCTTGTTTTAACAACTATTTTTTTATTGTATCACAAAATCACCCCATCCGTCACTTAAATATATTATTATTCCGCATTCGTATAGACGTTCGTCACATCATCAAGATCATCTACCGCCGATAACAAATTCTCGAGTTTCTCGGCATTCTCACCCTCAATTGGCACATAAGAAGTCGGCACGTACTGCAACTCTGCCGATGTCACTGTAAAACCACCGTCCATCAACCCTTGTCGCACTTTCATTAAGTCCGAAGCATCCGTATAAATCACCGTGCCTTCATCTTCATCCGACACATCTTCCGCTCCCGCATCCAGTGCCGCCATCATCACTTCGTCACCCTTCTCGCTAACTTCAATCACGCCTTTATGCTTAAACTGAAACATCACCGAACCAGATTCTGCCATTCGTCCACCATTTTTATCTAACGTATGTCGGACCTCTGGCAAAGTCCGATTCTTATTGTCCGTAGCTACTTCAATAATAATACCTACTCCGCCCGGACCATAAGCCTCATATACTTCTTCAATCAATGCCGCTGCCGACTTATCCGCCACTCGCTGGATCGCTCTTTCAATATTCGCCTTCGGCATATTTGCCAGTCGCGCCTTTTCCAGCACCATCGCAAGTGATGGATTCGTCGCTGGGTCAGTACCACCTCTTGCCGCAATTGCAATCTGATTACCAATCTTGGTAAAAAGTGCTCCTCGCTTTGCATCCACTACTGCCTTCTGCCGCTTCGTGGTTGCCCATTTACTATGTCCTGACATGTTTTTCTCCCATCAAAATTATAATTCAACTTGCCAATATTTTATCACTTTCTATCTTAAATGTCTATTAGTCTGTACCAATCCGGCTTACTCTGACTTAGTCCATTTTTTATTAATTACGGTAACTCTCCACTTCCAGTCCTACACCTCCATGAGCATAACATTAGAATCATCACTACCCCATAAATCAGAAACACCTGCCACTGATATTGCGGTATCTCCACCAAAAATTCTCGCATCTTACTAAATGCCTCCACTGCCTCTATGTGATAATCCAGTAGTTTAGTAGCTATGAAAGAAGCTACACCAGCAATTACCGGTATTTCTGCTACCATGCCAACCAAAAACACTAATCCCATCGCCCAAGGCAATGTCGGTAGAATTAATAAATTCGCAACCACATTGATAAGAGACACCGAGCCGTAATAGTATAAAGTTATCGGTAAGGTCATTATGGTAGCGCTTAGTGTCGTTATTATTATTCCGCCAATCGCATTCGGCTTTCTTGCTCCATAAAAATATTTCGTCACCATCGGCCCCAGAATCATAATGCCAATATATGATGTAAAAGACATCAGCCATCCCACATTTACCATAAACATTGGCTCCATCATAAGCGTAATCGCCATTACAATAAGAATTACTCTCCATGGCTGAATTTCCCTCCCGAAATACCACGCTATTAATGTCAAGCTCGCCATCATTCCCGCCCTTAGTATCGATGGCGTCCAACCAATCATACTCATAAATAGCACTATTAATAATAACGATAAAATCAAGGATAGTAACCTAGATATTTTCTTCAGTATCCTTTTTACTAATTCCACAATAATCGATAAATGCGCCCCGCTCGCTACCACCATATGCACTAGTCCCACAGTCCTCATCTCCTCCGCCAAATCATTCGGAAGATATGTTTTCATCCCTAGAAGGTACGATATTCCGAGGTCGGCCTCCCTTTCTGGCATTACTCCCATTATTCTCTTCGCAAACCAGTTCCGAATCCTCACCATCAGATTCCCTGGCACTGACTTCGTCCATTTTTCTATTATTGGCATATATAAATACCCAGCATACACTCCAAATCCACCTAGGAGCTTCCCTTTTAGAGTTAAAACATCGTCTCTTTCTATTCCATTATTCTTCATTGTCACAAACAAATCACCTCTTACCGTTTGTTCACCATTTTCATCAAATTGCAAGTCCATTAGTTTAAATTTCAAGTTCCCTTCATCCAGCTCAGGATCCCCATCAACTCTTCCTGTCACAGTTATTTCGCCACCAACCAAACCTTCGATTATTTTCGTATTTACTAGCTCATTAGAAACCCTCACAAATGCCACCACCATCCCAGCAATTAAAGCTATTACAGAAAAAGCAACCTTTGGTTTTATATACGCTATCACAAGAAGTATGATCACAAAAACAATCCACACCGGCGATACAAAATAGTTTATTCTAAGCACCAAACCCAGTATCACTCCGGCTATTATCCCCGCCGCCACAAAAACCACGAAATATGACTGATGAATCTCTTGACCTAGGAAATGTCTAATTAGATCGCCTCCATTTTTTATTAGCATACGCTATCTCTAACACAGTTTCACACGCATTACAACCCCCTGTAAAAGCTTATGGTTTAAAACAAAGCCCAAGAATGTTATAATTACCCTATGCACTCGTAGCTCAGTGGATTAGAGCACTTGTCTTCGGAACAAGGGGTCGTGGGTTCGAATCCCTCCGAGTGTACCAGATATTGGAAATGAAAACTTGTTTTCGTTTCCAATATCTGTAACGAGGACGGGATTATCTATCCCTCCGAGTGTACCATTTTTCGCACCCGTAGTTCAACGGATAGAACGTTGGTTTCCGGAACCAATGATATCGGTTCGATTCCGGTCGGGTGTACCAAATCTATGACCCGAAGCGGAAAACCCTTCCGGTCGGGTGTACCAATCTCTAAAACTATGTTATAATACTCCACATGGTACCGTAGCTCAGCTGGTTAGAGCGTGGGACTCATAAGCCCAAGGTCGGTGGTTCGATCCCACCCGGTACCACCAGTGATTAGAAAGCACGGCTTCATAGCCGGTTTTTTAATCCTCAATTCCCTTAAGAATCTCCAGCACTCGCTTATCTCACTCCGCTCTAGTTCTCTTCGCCTCAAACAGCACCGTCGGCACTGCCGGTGGCGGCGTAAAATCATTCGGCTTCAACGGTAACCGAATCCGTGTCTGATAATCTCGCGTCAAGGCAAACCCAAGTTGTGACGTATAATGCCGACCATTATTGAGTAGCTTCAGTGCAAACTGTTTCTGCAAAATCAAATATATCGCCTCCGGCGGGTTCGGACTCTCAATCAATTTATGTAGAATCGCCGAACTCAAATGAAACGGCGGATTTGCAAACACCTTGTAAGCCCCCTCCGGCAACGCATATTCCATAAAATCCATCTGCACCACCTCCACGTTTTCACACTCCCGTTTTGCCATATTCGCTCTTAGTTTCGCGACCGCCTCACCATCCGGCTCTATCGCAATCACCCTTTTCACCCTCCGAGACAATGCGCTCGTAATCACGCCCGAACCAGCCCCAATCTCCACCACTACGTCACGTTTTTTCAGGTTCGAATGCCCAATCAAAATCAGAGCAAGCCTCGGATTCTTCAAAAAATGCTGCGACAGTAAATGATTTCTAACCATATTCACCATAATCATATCACAGTATGCTATAATAAATCTATGAATCATAAAAAAGGTTTCACTCTATTAGAGATTGCTATTGTTTCCGTCTTTGCCTCGCTGCTTTTGATTCTTTTCTTTGTCCAGAAATCCAATATCGACGCCATGGATCGCGACGAGAAGCGCAAGACCGCCATCAATGCAATGTATTACGCCCTCGAGGAAGGCTTCTATAAAGAGCACGGTTATTATCCCGAATCCATTTCCGAGGAGAACATCAAGGTTATCGATCCAGCCCTCTGGACTGACCCTAGTGGTGTCAATCTAGGTGACCCACTCAGCTCCTACTCCTACGAAGCCGCCAATTGTAAAGACGGCAAATGCAAGGAATACATCTTAAAAGCCACTCTTGAAAAAGAAGATGCTTTCGTTAAATACAACCGCAACTAATCGCAAAATCAGCCAAAACCAATCACGACTATTTTTCGCCCACACAATACAAATCACCCCTCACTCTATACTCTAATTAAGCTGCCGCTTGCACCCTCTTCGCTTCCTTGCTAAGAGTTATTTTCTTCGCTTTCGTGATTAATTGTGTCGCTATCTTCAGCTGATCTGAAGTAACATCAGAATATGGGAAGGTATAAGTAGTCTCATCGCCCACCGTAGATAGCCTCAGCGTACCATAATTAAACATCTTCTGCATCAAATTCTCTTGTTTGAAGCTCGCATCTTCTATCGAGAACAAATCAATAATATTCACCGAAGTCGACACCGGAGAAATCATAATCATCTGTATCACGTGCTTATTTGTCACGAACAATCTATTACCATTATAAATTTTTAGAGCCAATACCCAGATTAGTAGTGTCGCCGCTAGCAAAGCAAACAGCAGGATAAAGAGGAAATCTCTCCCTCTCGCATCGATCTTCGACTGTCCTAGCAGTACCAGCAAAAACGCCAGTAGCACCACGCCTAGGCCCACAAATAACCCAATCCATATCATCGACAAACAAATCTTTGCCCTTTTTAGAGCTAATTCCACGTATTCATCATCGTCGAGCTTCAAGCCCGGATAATCTTTTTTACTTCTATCATGCCTAACTTTTGCTAGAGATTCTTCCATTTTTCTCCTTTAGCTTATTATATCTTATTCTTAGAATCCTGTAAATGCTTTATCCCCTTTTCCGTCACCATACGCCCCTTCGGAGTTCGTATGAGAAGCCCCATCTGCATTAGGTATGGCTCATAAAAATCTTCAATCGTCGTCGCCTCATCCCCAGTTAGAGCCGCAATCGTCGTGAGACCCACCGGCTTCTCACCGTAATTCTCATACATTAATCTCAGCATATTTCTATCCGCCGGATCAAGTCCCATATAGTCAATTTCCATCAGTTTCAGGGCATCGCCAGCCATCTTCGTATCAATCACCCCATCTCCATTTACATCCGCATAGTCTCGCACCCGTTTAAACAGCCGGTTCGCAATCCTCGGTGTCAAGCGCGATCTCGTCGCAAGCAAATTCGCCGCATCGGGCTGAATCTTCGTCTTCAATATCCCCGCCGTTCGGTTAATAATCTGCTCTATCTCCGATTCCTTATAGTATTCCAGCCGATGAATAATCCCGAACCTATCCCGTAGAGGTCCCGCCAGAGATCCCGTCCGTGTCGTCGCTCCAATCACGGTAAATTTTGGCAAATCCAGCCTCACGCTTCTCGCCGCCGGCCCCTTGCCAATCACGATGTCCAGCTTATAATCTTCCATCGCCGAATATAGTACCTCTTCTACCGCTCGCCTGAGCCGATGAATTTCATCGATAAATAGCACATCACCGTCTTTTAAATTGGTTAGAATCGAAGCCAAATCCCCCGCCCGCTCAATCGCCGGCCCCGAAGTCACTCTAAGAGAGGCTCCGAGTTCATGCGCAATCACCCCAGCCATCGTTGTCTTACCCAGCCCTGGTGGACCATATAATAATACATGATCGAGTGTCGAACCATCCGCCCTCTTTTTTACCGCCTCAATCGCTAGTCTCAGATTCCGTTTCAAATGTTCCTGCCCGATATACTCATCAAAATTCACCGGCCGAAGACTTATCTCAATCTTCTCCTCATCCGCATCATCCGCCGCCATCGTCGGCTCCACCAACCTCTCAATCGCCATAATCAATACCTATGTGTTACACCCCCTATCTTCTGCTCTTCATTATCTATAAACCCACTCAAAAAGTCAACCCCAACAACACAAAGAATTTAAACTAGCACTATTGACAGCCGAGTGCTAGTGCGCTACAATAGATAGTAATTAGCACTCACCACACACGAGTGCCAACGCAATATAAACGAAAGTGAGGAAATATGAGTAAAATAATCGGTATTGATCTCGGCACCACCAACAGCGCCTTTGCTTACATGGTTGCCGGCAAACCCGAAGTTATCACCAACGCCGAAGGCGACCGCACTACCCCATCGGTAGTCGCCGTCACCAAGAAGGGCGAGCGATTAATCGGTAAAGTCGCTCAGCGCCAGCGTGTCACTAACCCGAAGAACACTATTTATGGTATCAAGCGCCTCATCGGCCGCAAATTCACCGACAAGGAAGTCCAGCACGACCTCGACATCAGCCCTTATAAGATTGTCAAGAAGGGCCAAGGTGTAGCCGTCGAAATGGACGGCAAGGAATATACTCCAGAAGAGATTTCTGCTATGATTCTATCTAAAATCAAAGCCGATGCTGAGGCCTTTCTCGGCGAGCCAGTCACCGAAGCTATCATCACAGTGCCAGCTTATTTCGATGATTCTCAGCGCCAGGCTACCAAGGATGCTGGTAAAATCGCCGGTCTCGAAGTCAAGCGTATTATTAACGAGCCGACCGCCGCAGCCCTAGCCTACGGCCTCGAAGGCAAGAAGGATGAGAAAATCGCCGTTTTCGACCTCGGTGGTGGTACTTTCGATGTCTCCATCATGGACATCGGCGACGGCGTCTTCGAAGTATTGAGTACCAATGGTGATACGCACCTCGGTGGTGAGGATTTCGATAATCTCATCGTTAATTTCCTAGTCGACGAATTCAAGAAGGAGTCCGGCATTGATATTAAAGGCGATGCCGCCGCCATGCAGCGTGTCAAGGATGAAGCCGAGAAAGCCAAGAAGGAGTTGTCAAGCTCCACTTCCACCGACATTAATCTTCCTTTCCTTTCAGCCGATGCCGATGGCCCGAAGCATTTCGAATACACTCTCACTCGTGCCAAGCTCGAGGAATTAGTCAGCGACCTTCTCGCTCGTCTCGAAGAGCCGGTTCGTAAAGCTTTGAAAGATGCTAAATTGGACACCAAGGATATCGACGAAGTCGTCATGGTCGGTGGCATGACCCGTATGCCAGCCGTCATCGAAAAAGTCAAATCCATTTTCGGCAAAGACCCCATGCAGGGCGTAAATCCGGATGAAGTCGTAGCCGTCGGTGCCGCCATCCAGGGCGGTGTCCTCCAGGGCGATGTTAAGGATGTCCTCCTACTCGATGTTACCCCGCTTACCCTCGGTATCGAAACCATGGGCGGCATCCGTACTCCCCTTATCGACCGCAACACCACCATTCCGACCAGCAAATCCGAAGTCTTCAGCACCGCTTCCGATAATCAGCCTCAGGTGGAAATTCACGTCCTCCAAGGCGAGCGCGAATTTGCTGCCGATAACAAATCTCTCGGCCGCTTCATCCTGGACGGTATCGCTCCAGCTCCCCGCGGTGTGCCTCAGAACGAAGTCACTCACAATCTCGATGCCAATGGCATCCTGAATGTCACTGCTAAAGATAAAGGCACCGGCAAGGAGCAGTCCATCACCATCCAAAACTCTGGCAACATGAGTAAGGAAGATATCGAGAAAGCTCGTGCCGAAGCCGAAGCTCACGCCGACGAAGACAAGAAGAAGAAGGATTCTATCGATGCCAAGAACCGCCTGGAGAACACCATCTATCAAGCTGAGAAAATGCCTGATGAATACAAGGACAAAATCAGCGACGATGACAAGGAGACTATTAAGAAAGCCGTCGAAGAAGCCAAGAAGGTTCTAAATGACACCTCCGCCGACAAGGATCAGTACGAGTCCGCCACCAAGGAATTAAATGACAAAATCATGCCCATCGGCGCGAAACTCTATCAATCCGCCAGCGAAGATGCCAAGAAGGACGATTCTTCGGATAGCGGCAAATCTTCCGACAAGGACGAGCCAGTCGAAGGCGAGGTTGTCGACAAGTAATCGATAGCCATCTCACCGATAGCTCACACAACATAAAAGCGACCCCACCAAGGGTGTCGCTTTTATACTGCAAATGCATTCTGTATTGTAATGCCAGCAATACCTACGGGAGCTATCAGACTTAAATCTAATTTTTTCTTCATGATTTCATGATATCATGCTTGTGTCTTTTACAAAGGAAACTCCAAACATTTAACCAGCCAAACTTTATGTTATAATGTCCTCATGAAGATTATTTTCCCCGAAATCACCAATAATCTAATTGCTAAGGAGGCTATCAAATCTTTCCCCGATATCGATTTCCTTCCCGCCTCCAGTCTGGAAGAAGCCACCGAGATGTTACAGCAGGGCACCGCCGATTCCATGATTTCCGGACTTGACCACTCTTCTCGCGACGTTCTTCTCGCTTATAAAGACCATATTCCGCTAAAATCCGCCTATTTCTCTAGTTGTTTCATTTGCGAAAAGGCCGGCCAACTCCTCGCCATCGCCGATGGCGGCGTAAACAAGCAGCCAACTAACGAGCAATTCTATACCATCATCGAAGACACTGCTATTACTTTTCAGAAATACACCGACCTGCAGCCGAAAATCGCAATCCTTTCCTATTCCACCTACGGCTCCGGCGGCAAGAATCCAGATCTTGAGAAGTTCAATTACGCTATTACTGGGATTAAGCAAAATCACCCAGATTGGGTAATAGACGGCGAAATGCAGCTCGATGCCGCCGTCAATCCCTCAGTCGCCGCTAAGAAGATCCCCACCAGCCCCCTGGGGGGAACTGCGAACATCCTCATCACCCCGGACCTTAATTCCGGCAACATCCTCTATAAATCTCTTGAACAATTCGGCGGTTTCACCATCGCCGGCCCCCTCATTCAAGGCTTCACAATTCCCCTGGCTGATCTTTCTCGAGGCAGCACGGTCGAAGATGTTATATTGACTATTAAAATAATGAAAGGACTATTATGACCTATTTCGGTACGGATGGCATCCGCCAAACAGCCGACAAATTCACCCTAGAATTCCTCACTAAAATTATCAAAGGCCTAGCCGACTATGCCGGCGATCAAATCAAGGTCATGCTTGGCGGCGACACCCGCGAATCCACCGAATGGATTATCCAGGACCTCGCTGCCGCCCTCGAAACCTTCGGTATCGAATACGGCAATGTTGGCGTACTCCCCACTCCCGCCATCAATTACTGTTTTTACCAAATGGGGTTCGATTTCGCCATCGATGTCACCGCCTCTCACAATCCCTACACCGATAACGGTATCAAAATTTTCGAGCGCGGCGAATCTTCCGGCCAGAAACTCTGCCCGAAAGGCTGTGAAGCTATCGAGCAGGCTCTCGCCTCAGACTATTCATGCGAGCTTGTCTCCACTACTCTAAGGGAAGACCTCCACAACGAAGCTTTAAATCTCTATCTTGACCACCTAAATCAATACATCGGGGATGTCGATTTTTCTAACCTCAATATCGGTCTCGACTGCGCCAATGGCGCTACCAGCGCTATTAATAAAACCATCTTCGAAAAACACGGTGCCAAAGTTACCTTAATTAATTCCGACTCATCCTATAACACCAAGATTAATCATGATTGCGGTAGCACCCACCTCGAACCTCTCCAAGCCCTCGTCCAGTCAGACCACCTAGATTGCGGCATCGCTTTCGACGGCGACGGCGATCGTTGTCTCATGCTTGATGAAAATGGCAATGTCATCGACGGCGATCAAATCATCGCCATCCTAGCGCACCACCTAAATCTCGATGCCATCGCCGTTACGGTCATGGCTAATCAAGGCCTCCTGAACTGGGCTAAAGCTAGTAGTATCAGAACCGAAATCACCGCCGTCGGCGACTCTAACGTCGCCCTCGCCATGCGCGAAAAAGACATCAAAATCGGCGGGGAACAGTCCGGCCACATCATTCTGCCCGGCGAATCCACTGGTGACGGTATACTGACATCCCTTATGGTCCTAAAAACCATCGCTGAGACGGGTAAATCCTTATGCGAACTTGCCGAAATCTACCAAAAATCCCCTCAAGTCATGGTAAATGCACCTGCCTCTACCGAGCAGAAACATACCTTCGAGACATCCGACACAGTAAAAGCCCTGCTGGACGAATATAGCAGCAGACTCGCTCCACTTTCCGGCCGCCTCCTCGTCCGCCCTTCCGGCACCGAGCCACTTATTCGTATCACGGTCTGGGGTGACGACGAGTCCGCCATTGCTGCCCTCGCCAATGAACTAAAAGATAAATTAGGAGAAATCTTATGAAAGAACTAGAAATCGGTTATTATTTTACTCATCTTGATGAGTTTTTCGCCCCCGAGCTATTCGATAATTGCGAAAATGTCTGGACCCCATTAAACAGAATCAATGACTATCTCGATCAAAAAGTCGTCCAGCCAGGCCTGAAAGAAAATCACGCCACCATCGGTGAATATGTTTCCATTACTGGTAATTATTACATCGGCGAAGGCACCGTCATCGGCGCTAACGTCAGCATTGAAGGGCCAGTCTACATTGGCAAAAATGTCACCATCCAATCCGGCGCTCTGCTTCGCCCCGGCACTATCATCGGTGATAATGCCGTAATCGGCCACTCCTGCGAGACCAAGCATTGCATTATCCAAAACGGCGCCAAAGTCCAGAGTTTCACTTTCTGTGGCGACTCCCTTATCGGTAAATCCACTCGTATCGGCAGCGGCACCATCCTTGCCAATCGTCGCTTCGACCAAAGCAACATCATTCTAAAAATCAATGGCGAGAAGATCGTAACCGACACCGATTTCTTCGGCGCCATCATCGGCGACAATACCAGGTTAGGCGCCAATTGTACTTCCACCCCAGGCACTCTGATTGGTCCTTATACCTGGATTTTACCTACTGTACAAGTTAGAAACTTCGTCCCTGCCGAAAAGCGTGTTTTACCTCCTACCGACCTCACTATCGTCGATAACCCTCGGCTCGACCTAAAACCCTAACATCATTATCACCACCGGCAACAAATAAATCTGCAGAGCATTCGGTAGTCCCGAGAAGAAACAGATTGAGGCTCCATAAGCTACCAATAAGCTGAGGACTGCAACCCTCACTGTTTTTCTCCGCCAAGCAGTAATCGATAGCAAGACAATCGTTAGCATAAACAGGGAAACACCAACCAGTCCTGTTTCTAAAAGTAGCGAAATGTATTCATTTTGCACGATTTCCTTCGGCGCTGGCGACAGATCATTATCGTATAGCGCTTGCCCAGCTCCACCCAGTCCTACACCTATGAGCATCCTAGTGGGATTCTGTGACCAAATCTCGAGCGCAGCCTTTGATAGCCTTAGCCGAGTTTCTGTCGACTCCTCCACATAACCATCAAACACTGATTCTTCTCTGTTATCTTCAAAGTTTTCCACAGGTTTTTCCACAGGCAACTTTTCCCTATTTTCTGAATCCGCCTCAATCTCTCCATCCCTAGGATTATCATTTTTTTCTCGCGCATCAATTATACCTAAAGAAAGGTGATTTAAGACCTTCGTCACACCTGTTACATATGTGTCATTCGTCGGCGACATCGCCGCCATAATACCCTGCAGATTCAGTGTAAACAGGAAAGAGAGAATCACCGCCCCCCACACACTCAGCACTCGCTTCACTAACTTACCTCGCTCCCCTTTTCTCGTCGCCATCAGCACAAACGCCGACATAAAGCACAACCCCACGATAAACGCATAAATCGCCCCTCGCGAAAACGTCAAAAACAGCGTTGCGATTATTGCAAAGAAACAAACTAGCAAAAATTTAGAACATAAAAAACCTGAGCCGGAGGTGTTTTTGACAACAGTCACGGAGCGAGTACGAAACTGAAATTTCGGCGCAGCTCCGCCTGACCTGTTGTCAAAAACACGACCGCGCGAAGGTTCAAGTTCTAAATTTTTACCAGTCTGCTTCTTTGCAACTAGCCATACGCATATCATCGCTGGCGCGAGCAGCAAATTTCCCATAAATTGTGGTTCTATCGCAAACCCATTCGGATGTGGGAATCCAAACATCCTATACGTGCACCCATCGCACATCAGGGAATACTCTTGCGGCACACCCGCAAGATCTAGCACGCACTGCAAAACGCACCATCCACACACAAACAGTGTCGACCCGAAAAACCACTTCCAGAATTTCGATCTAAACTCATCGTCAAAAATATTCCTAATCTTCCATACGACAAACCCAGCAATATAGATTAGCCACAGCACCCCAGCAGTCAAAATTCCTCTCGTCACATTCAGCGACCATATTGCCGACAGAGTCACCCAGATAGGGAACAGTAGCCACGCCCATTTACTAAGTACCCCTGAAAACAACTCTTTTTTCGCCAGCAAGTATATCCCTCCAACAAGATCAAACATCACCAGCCAAATCAAGGGAATCGACAGTTCGAAATTCATCGACTCACTCGCCCCCAAGCCGATCACTGGAAAATACGAGAAAAACAAGCAAAGCGGTAATATTAGCACGAGAAACCGAAGTAATTTCTCAAAACCAAGAAACCCTGAACCAGAATTATTTTTACTTAACCTTTTCATCAATATATTCCTGTATTTCTTCATCAAACCTCTCCGCCGCATATTCCTTCACACTTTCGGAAACTTTCTTAGAGTCAAATTTCATTTTCTCGAACCTCAGAATCGCCTCCGCCAGCGACTTAGCCGACTGTTTAGGAAATAACACGCCATTCTTACCGTCCCGTACATAGTCAAGCGCTCCACCTTGGCCATAGGCAATCACCGGACATCCTGCCGCCAATGCCTCCACCGGCGCAATCCCGAAAGGCTCGAAACTAGGGAACAAATAGCCCCTGGCAAATCTAAGAATCCGCGCTAAATCATCTTTTTCCTGTAGCGGCAAAAACCGAACTAAGCTAGATCCTTCCGCCATTTTAACTAGTTTCTTATGCTCAGGCCCCTCACCAATCACCAGTAAATGTCGCTGAGCCATCAGGCACGCCTTCACCGCGAGATCAATCCTTTTCCAATTCACTTGACGAGAAGTGGTAACATATGTTTTAGCTAAATCCAAGTTTTCCACAAGCTGCGAACAACATCCACATTGACAATTTCCAGATTTATTGTTTCCCTTGCAATTCTTACACTCTTGACATTTACACGAATTATTATATAGCATGAAATCCTCAATCTCTACCGGAGGATGAATCACCGTCGCTTCCCTACCGTAATATTGCTTAATTGCCCCCCTCGCATACTCCGATATCGTCACATAATAATCCGGCCTCTGCGCTGCTTTAAAATCCGCTGACTTAAGCGGCTTCACGAGTAGCTTGAAGAAAAACCGCACGAAGGGATTCAGTATCCCGAACCCCGGATTCTTCACATATTCATCGTACATCTGCCAATAATATTGAGTCGGCACATGACAATACGAAATGTGGATTCCAGCTGGATTCTTACTCTTCTTCCCTTTTTCGTGAAGCCACTTTCCCGACTTCACGGATTTTGCCTCAGCTCCAGTTACAGATATGATTAGATCATACTCAGAGAGATCAAGGTGCGAGAAATACCTCTGCCGAAGCGGCCCCAATACCCGTCGCATTTTTGTCGGAAAAATCTGCAGCCACCCAGTCCTCACGTCCGCCTTTTTAAACCAAGTGATTCCCTTCGGGTCATATTTCGAAGTAAAAATCGGCGCCTTAGGATACAGCTTATGAAACTCCAACAACACCTTCTCCGCTCCCCCCACATTGGTTAGCCAATCACATACCAGAGCAACCTTCATCAGCTACTTCGCTCCTTCACCCCTGAATACAGCCGCAATCGTTCTAAAGAATATTGATGTATCCAGAGCCAGCGACCAGTTCCTCACGTAATAGATATCAAGCGCCCGCCTCTCTTCAAATGGAATATTCCTTCTTCCGCTCACCTGTGCAAATCCAGTCAACCCCGATTTCACCGTTAGAAGCAACGACCTATCACCGTATTCTCTCAGTTCCCCCGGCAGTAGCGCCCTCGGTCCGATTAATGAAATGTCTCCTTTCAAGATATTAAATAGCTGCGGCAGCTCATCAATCGAGGTCTTCCTGAGAAACTTACCAATTCTCGTAATGCGCGGATCATCCTTCAGGTAATCCCCATTTTTCCTGTATTTCTTGATTAGCTCCGGCTTACCCATCTTCACAAAAGCCTCCTCCGTCGTCAATCCACTGTATTCCGGCTTCATCGTGCGAAATTTATAGCACTTGAATTTCCGATTATACTGAGTCAGCCTCTCATCCACATAAAAAGCCGAGTGTTTCAAATCCGCCAGTTTCAAAATTACCCAGACAATTATCATCGGTATAATCGCAACCACAATTGCAACCAAAGAAAAAACAATGTCAAACGCTCTCTTTATCACCGCATTCACTCCAGCCAGCGGTGTCACCATTACGAGCACCGCCGGAGTATTACCAATCAGCTCCATCTCACCAAAGTGTGACGACAAAGCCGTCTCGCTCGGTACGAAATAGTATAGCAAATGCCGATTCACTGCCTGCTTATACACATACTCTGTCGATTTCTCATCTGTTTGGAAAATCACATCCGCCCTCATTTTGCGCAAAGCTTCCTTCAACGAAGAATACTGGTGTTCTTTTAGGTCATCCGGTATGTACCTTCTATTCGCAACCACGCCAGCCAGCTTATAGCCCGATTCTGGATTCGAAGCAATATAGTCAGCCAAATACTCTGTATTTTTGGAGTTCCCGACAATCAGCACTCTCCGGGTAGCAAAATCTTTCCGGAAAACCTGCCGAATAATCAATCGTACAACCATACGCTCTGCCACCAAGAACACGAAACAAAGCACCATAGCAGTCACCGCCATCACCCTCACCGGGAAGACATTTTCTCCCTTGAAGAAATCGTACACGATCAATGCTGCGACCGACAGCACCGCCGCCAGTAACAACCTCCCCCACTCAATAGATTTTGAACGACCAAAAATCACCGACTTTCGATAAAGCCCCAGTGCCGCCAGTATAATTATCATCACCGGCACCACCAAGACCACCGCTAGAACAAAATCTAGAAGCTGCGCCTCAAACGCATACGGCCTCGGATCCACGTGTATCCGAATAATATACGCTACTGCAAACGACATAATAATCGCTATTGCATCGCCAATAATTAACGAGATCCTCAGGAAAAGATCTGACTTTTTCTTCATAAGACGATTATACCATAATTTTAATCAAGACTATTCCACCGTCACAGATTTTGCCAAATTCCTCGGCTGATCCACATCATACCCCTTCGCTACCGTCACATAATACGCCAGTAACTGCAAAACCAAATTCATAATCAGCGGAGCAAATAGTTCCACATCTACATCAAGCCTTATCACGTCGTCCACCGGTAAGTCAAAACTCTCCTCATTAGTTATAGCTAGCACATGGCCACCCCTAGCCAGCACTTCTTGCAAATTCGAAATCGCTTTATCGTATAATTCACCTTTAGGTAGTAGCGCAATCTCGAAGAACCTATCATCAATCAAAGCCAGTGGTCCGTGTTTTAGCTCACCAAACGCATAAGCATTGGCATCTACATAAGATATTTCCTTAAGCTTCAATGCCCCTTCCATCGCTGTCGGGTAAGCCGTGTCCCGTCCAAGATAAATCCCATGTTCATAAGCCGCATATTTACCCGCCAAACCACTCACAGTGTCTTTAACTGATTCCAATGTTTTTCTAATCGTTTCCGGCAGATGAGCGATCTCTTTAGCATAAGGCCTCAATATAGAAGTACGTACACCCTTGGCCTGTGCAATGGTCAGTCCAAATATTACCATCGCCACCACCTGAGAAGTAAACGCCTTCGTCGAAGCCACCGAAATCTCCGGCCCCACATGGACATAGGTTCCACCGTCCACCTCCCGTGCAATAGTTGAACCAATCGCATTCACTATCCCAATTGTCGTCACACCCTGCTTCTTGATTTCTCTGAGACACGCTAAAGTATCCGCCGTCTCTCCCGACTGCGACACGATTAATGCCACCGAATCCTTCGGTATATAAGCCTGACGATATCTATATTCCGATGCCACTACCGGCTCAATCGTAATTTCGGGTGTAAATTTCTCGATGTAATACGATGCTAGAAGTCCCGCATGATAAGCCGTCCCACAGCCCACGATGATTAAATGTTTAATCTTTCTCAGCTGAGCCTCCGACAGCCCTGGTCCACCTAGCCTTACCGTCCCCTCCCTCTCATTGACTCGGCCTCTCAGGGTTTCAATTAATGATTCCGGCTGCTCCATTATCTCTTTCAATAGGAAGTGATCATATCCACCTTTCTGAATGGCAGATAAATTCGTCTCAATCTCCTCTACCTTGGCCGAAACCGGCTCCGCCTTCAGAGTCTTTATTTCGACACTATCACTTTCAACCGTAGCCACTTCGCCATCGTTTAGATAAATAGCCTGCTTCGTGTGACCGACTAGAGCCGATGCATCCGAAGCAATCATAGTCTCACCGTGCCCCACTCCGATCACGAGCGGCGAGCCGCTTCTCGCTACCACAATCTCATCTGGCTTTTTTACTGACACCACCGCAATTCCATAAGTGCCTTTTACCAACTTTAGTGCTTGTACCACCGCATTCACTAGCGGGTGCGCACCATCTTTATAAAAAGAATCGATTAGCGCCGCTAGCACCTCCGAATCAGTCTCCGACTTAAATTCGTGTTCTTTCAGCTGTTGCTTCAATTCTTTATAATTCTCAATAATTCCGTTATGTACTAAATAAATCGGCCCTGCCTGATGCGGATGAGCATTCGTCTCAGACGGCTCACCGTGAGTCGCCCAACGTGTATGACCAATGCCGATTCGGTCCTCTCTTCGAGCATGAGCCAACTTTTCTTCCAAGTTCGTTATCTTGCCTTTAGCCCTTAGAAGTGTCGCTGCACCATCTTCCGCTAATGTTACTATCCCTGCCGAATCATACCCTCGGTATTCTAGTCTCTTTAGCCCTGAAATCAAAAAATCCTGCGCTTTTTTATCACCGACATATCCTACAATCCCGCACATTTTTCCTCCTTTTAGATTAAGACCATTATATCATTAATCCCGCCCGCAAACAGCATTAGTATATTCCCGGCGCTCAACAATCAATTCTTATGCTATAATTTTAACATGGACAATCCCCTTTTGATATTTGTTCTGGAACAAGCTTTCGGTATTCTGGCGCTGATTTGTACCGTAGTTAGTATGCAGCTCAAGAAAAAGCGCCCCCTGATGGTCCTCCAGACCGCTTCCGAGGCCTTCATCGTCGCGCAATATTTCGTCAAAGGCGCCATCACCGGTTCCTTTATGGCTATTACCAGTTTCGTCCGCGATATCGTCTTTACCAAATACGAGAAAAAGCGCGCCCCGCTCTGGATGCTCATCGTACTATATATTATTATGACGATTCTTACCATTATTAGCTGGGCCGGCCCCCTCTCTATCCTGCCATATGTCGGCTCGTTAATCTACGCTTGGTCCCTCTGGTATGGTAAAGTCAAATGGATTCGCCTCTGCAACGCCATCGGCAATTCGCCTTATCTTATCTACACGCTCCTCACCGGCAATTATGCCCTCTTTATTATGACTCTGCTTGAAGTCATCTCCGCCGCCGTCGGCTTCATCCGCCTCGACATCCTCGGCGCCCGCAAGAAGAAACGTGGCAAGAAGCTACCTAAATAACTTCTAGAAGCCCTGTGGTTTCCATGGAAGACTATATCAAGATGTGTTCGAAGTTTGGCGAACAAGCCGGTATGACCAATGAGCAAATGAAAGAATATTGTACGAAAGTTTTTCCGACACTTAAACGATGGAAGAAAGCATAACATTAGCGTGCCTTTGCAAGCTCTTCGTCAAACCTATCATAAAAGTCTTAATTCTGTTTAACCCCCCATGTCTATTAATTATTTAGCACAAGAGTTGCGACTACTCTTCCAGCACCCTCTTCGCGAGTTCATATTTCTTCCTCCGCGCCTCATTCAACCCACTCGCCCGCTTCGGGTCGGTATTGTTCGCGAGATCCGCCAGCTTCACCTGCTTAGCCAAAGGGTTCTCCTTCACCCGTCGAAGATACGATTCGTATTCCTCATCCTCCGGCTTTGTCAAAAGCTGCCCCGCCTCCACGATGTGCTTCGGAATTCCCTTTTCCAACAAATACTCCGCCGTCACATCCGTGTCCTCAATCGTATCATGTAGAACCGCAATGGTTTTGAGCTCCAACGAATCCAGAAGCCCCGCCACCGCCAGCGGATGCAAAATATACGCCACCCCATTCTTATCCACCTGCCCCTTATGTGCCTTCACGGCAATTTCTAATGCTGTTTCGAAAACCGAGTTCATTTTTTCCTCCTTAGCCAATTTAACCGTACCTTGTTTTTGTAAAAACGCAATAATCATTTAATAATTATTAAATCAATTAATATTCAATCTAACTAAAGCGCCAATAAACAAAGTAATTGCACTGGGTTTTTGAAGGCTTCTTTTCGGTCTTCTACGACCGGCTGTTCCTTTTGCATTTAAGGTACATACTTTCTCCACCCGAAGTGTTGCCATTCGGCAAGTATCACTTGTAGTGCAGAATCTGCGCATAAAATATGAGGAGCTACCCCCTCTCGTCTTTCGAAAGGCGCAGAACTCTGCACCGCAATTAACTTGAAGTTATTACATAAGTTCGAAAACACCAAGCATAAGCGTTTTGGAAGTGTGGGGAGATATGTATTTGGTGTTTCGCGTATCTGTTATTTGGCGAGTTCGAACTTGCATGATGCCGTATATTAAATCAAGTATTCATTAAAAGTTTCATGGTCTGAATTGTGCTTATGTCATAAAAAGTGTATAATAGTAGTAGAGGTAGTACTATGGCGAATGAAAGGTTAGACAATGCAAAAAGAAACAAGGCTGACGAGTTCTACACGCGGCTCGTTGATATTGAGCTTGAATTGAAACATTATCGCGAGCAGTTTAAAGATAAAGTAGTCTTTTGTAACTGCGACGATCCATATGAAAGCAATTTCTTTAAATTTTTTGCAATGAACTTTAATTTCCTTGGACTCAAGAAGCTGATAGCGACGTGTTATGCAGGTTCTCCTGTAGCAAACACCCAATTGTCGCTTTTCGATGATGAGCCAATAGATAATAAAACTACAGGAAATGCTCATAAAATTATCATTACGGAAGTTAACGATGAGAACGGCGATGGTTCTATCGATCTTGCAGATGTTGAGTGGCTTTGCCGCAATAAGAAAAATACACTTACTAGATTAAAAGGCGACGGTGATTTTCGTTCGGAAGAATGTATTGAATTATTGAAGGAGGCAGACATAGTAGTCACTAACCCGCCATTTTCACTATTCAAAGAATACGTAGCGCAGCTAGTGAAATATGACAAACAATTCGTCATTATAGGTAATACAAACGCCTTATCGTATAAAGAGATTTTTCAACTGTTTAAAAAAGACCAAATCCGCACTGGTTTTACAAACTTTAATATTGGTATGCTCTTTGAAGTGCCGGATTATTACGAAAAATATCAGAAAATTGTAAATGGCCGTAAGATCGCAAGGGTGTCGACATCTTGTTGGTTTACAAATTTAAAAGTTTCAAAGCATAATGACAAAATTGTGCTTTATGAAAAATATGATCCTGAAAGGTATCCGAAATATGATAATTATGATGCAATAAACGTCAACAAGTATACTGAAATCCCTTGCGACTATGATGGTGTTATGGGTGTGCCAATTACTTTTCTTGATAAATTTAACCCTGAACAATTTGAGCTAGTCGGGCAGATGGTAACTACTAAAGTTGATGATTTTAATTACGGATATCCATATATTAATGGCAAAAAGATATATGCAAGGATTCTTATAAGGAGAAAACAGAATGCAGATTAATAATATGAAAATTGAATTATGCGAAATACCTATTCGAGACGTAGTTTCTGGGTATATCGATAATGACGAAGAAGGTGTACGTGGATATAATAACAGACTAGATATTCGACCAAAGTATCAACGAGAATTTGTTTATGATGAGAAAAAGCGTAACGCAGTTATTGAGACAATTAATAATGGCTTTCCGTTAAATGTTATGTATTGGTGTAAAAATGACGACGGTTCTTATGAAATTTTGGATGGACAACAACGTACAATTAGTTTCTGTCAGTATGTAAATGGTGATTTTTCCCTTAATAATCGCGCTTTCCATAATTTAACACGAGAAGAACAAGAAAAGATACTAGATTACAAATTGATGATTTATATCTGCGAGGGTAGCGAAAAAGAAAAATTGGATTGGTTTAAAATCATCAATATTGCAGGTGAACAACTTACCCCTCAAGAGCTTCGGAATGCAATATATACTGGCTCGTGGCTCTCTGATGCCAAATTAAAGTTCAGCAAAACCAATTGTGCAGCATATTTATTGGCCAAAGAATACATCGTTGGCTCGCCTATTCGCCAAGAAATACTAGAAACAGCCCTTAAATGGATAAACAAAGGTAACCCAGAAGGCTATATGTCAGCCCATCAGCACGATCCAAATGCTAATGAATTATGGACTTATTTCCGAAATGTAATTGAGTGGACTAAGGATACCTTTACTACATATCGTTCCCAGATGAAAGGCATTGACTGGGGTTTCCTCTATGACAATTTTCATACTAAGACGCTCGATACGGACAAGCTAGAAGAAGAAATAGCTGAACTAATGATGGATCAAGATGTTACGAATAAGAAAGGCATCTACTCTTATGTGTTAACTCGCGACGAGAGGTATTTGAATATCCGCGCCTTCTCAGAGAATCAAAAAAGAGAGGCGTACGAGCGACAGAACGGTATCTGTGCAAATTGTGGTGTGCATTTCGAAATTGATGAGATGGAAGCTGACCACATTACCCCGTGGCATCTTGGCGGAAAAACTACATCTGAAAACTGCCAAATGCTTTGCAGGGATTGCAATAGACGAAAATCTGGCAAATAATATGTAATATTAGTTGCCAACTATCGCTGTAAGCTTGTTGTTTTCTGTGGTATCTAAAATAATTACCGTTTTGTGTCAAGAAAAAATCCCACCCCTATTTTCTGCACAATAACTTTCAAAACCCGATTGTATCCAAGTGGACGCTATCTATTGACTAAATGATAGAATGTTTTGTTAGAATCGTCGCCGTAGTAGTTAATATCTTCTGGCTCAGCCCAGAGCGAAAGCTTGTGGACGCGCCATTTGCCAATGAAGAACATCTGAACTATCGCGTCATTCACGTCGCGGTTATTTAGCGCGCGTGGAATGTATGCGAGGGAAAAGTAGTACCATTTGTCGTCTTCGGCGTCTAACCTCGCAAAAACGCGCTTACCGCGCCCAAAAAGGCGCACATCGAAGCGCTGTGCTAGTGTTTCTAGGGAATAAGTCTTTAATTCGTGA
>JAZRDA010000007.1:0-13610 GCA_045660085.1 Candidatus Nanosyncoccus sp. | reverse complement strand
GGTCGGCGAGCAGCAACAACAACTCTTACTACCTGTACCTGTACTCTATGCGCTTGAGCCCGTCCAACGACGGTTATAAGTACAGCGGATTTAGTGTCCGTTGCTTGGTAGGTAGCTAGTTCGTTTAGCGTTCTACCTACCCCGCAGAGGAATAGCCAGGGTTATTTTCGTTGCCTCCCCGCGGTCGCCCCAGCGACCCGGAGAGAGTTACGTGATGGGGAACCAGGTGATCTGGGGTATACTGGCGGGGTTATTTAGATCGCCAGAGACGGCGGCGGCGGCGAGGAGGGGCTGGAGGTTTTTTAACTTGGAATTATGGTATTTGAGATAGCTTAGAGCGGCGAAGCGCATTTGATTTAGTTTGGTTTTGGTGATGACATCTAGGCCGCTACCATGGACGGCCGATTTACGGTATTTGACTTCGGTGAAGTAGATATGGTTGGCTTTAGTGCTGATGATGTCAATTTCGTAGAAATAGGTTTTGTGGTTGCGTTCGATGACAGTATGGCCGTGCTGCTCTAGATAATTTGCAACGGCTTGTTCGGCTTGTTGGCCGATTGAAGTGGTGTTTTTGCGAAGTTTCTCAGTGGGTGTAAAACCAGAAAGAGATTTACATGGTTCGAACGACTTGCGGTGCTCTGGGGAGAGGCCGTATTGATAGATAGCTTCGACATGAGCGCGGGTGCCGTAACCGACGTGTTTATCGAAACCGTAGTTGGGGTATTTGTCGGCAAGGTTTATCATATAGTGGTCGCGGGCGACTTTGGCGATGATGGAAGCGGCGGAGACGGCGCGAATTTTGCCGTCGGCTTTGATGAGAGTGGAGGTGTATGATTCTAGTGGGGTGTGACTCAAGAAATTAACTGTGCCGTCGATAATAATCTGAGAGAAGGGTGCGTGAAATGACTGAACCGACTTCACGGCGCGATGGGTGGCGAGTTTAAGAGCTTCGGAAATGCCGAGTTCGTCAAGCTCAGCGGCTGGGACCCAGCCGAGGCCGGTGGCGGATTCGGCTAGGATGAGCTGGTTTAGGGCTTCACGCTTCTTCGCGGTGAGCTTCTTGGAATCGTTTAGTTCGGCGAACCATTCGCGCTCGGTGTCGGGTAAAATGACTGCGCCAACAACAAGCGGCCCCGCTAAGGGGCCGCGGCCAACTTCGTCAATGCCGAGAACCGACATTTTCTAAGCTTCTTTTTCTTTAGTTTCTTCGAGTTTTTCGGCTGGAGCTTCTACGACTTCAACTTCTGGAGTTTCGGTAGAATCAGCCTTGGCTTCTTCGGTCTTTGCTTCTTCGGCCTTTGCTTCTTCGGCTGGCTCTTCTTCTACAGAAGTGTCATTGACGGCATTGCGGTCGAAATCTTTGTTTGATAGACGAGCGGATTTGCCTGAACGATTGCGAAGATAGGTGAGGTTATTGCGGCGGACCTTAGCGCGGCGGACAATCTCAATCTTCTCTACTAGTGGAGAGTGGATGAGATAGGATTTCTCAACACCGACACCAGAGGTAACCTTGCGAACTACGATGCGGGCAGTGTGAGACTCTTTGCGATCGATGCGAATCACGATGCCTTCGAAAGTTTGGGAGCGGAATTTGTTGCCTTCTTTGATTTTCTGGGTGACCTTAACAGTATCGCCGGAGCGGATATCGACTACGGACTTTTTCTTCTGTGCATCACCAATTTGCTTTAAAATTGAAAAACTCATATTAGTACCTTTATTATTAGACAATTATCTGTTATTTTACCACACTTTTGGTATAGTTGCAAGAGCTAGACATTGAATTTGAATTCGACGACGTCGCCGTCTTGCATAATGTAGGTCTTGCCTTCGGTGCGGAGGAGGCCGGCTTCGCGGACGGCTTTCTCAGAACCGAGGCGAGCGAGGTCATCATATTTGCAAATATTGGCAGCGATAAAACCCCTTTGGAAATCTGTATGGATGGTACCGGCGGCCTCGGGGGCAGTGGAACCTTTTTTGATGGTCCAGGCGCGACATTCCTTTTTGCCGGCGGTGAGGAAGCTCTGGAGGCCTAGAACGTCGTAGGCTGCCTTAATTAATTCTTCTAGTGCATCGTGCTTGATGCCATAACTTTCCAAGAATTCTTTGCGTTCTTCGCGAGACATGCCGGACATTTCTTCTTCCAATTTTGCATTTACAAAAATGGTAGCAGGCTTGCAGTCTTCGGAAGCTTCGCAAGGTGATAAATTGGAAATTTTATCACCTTGCTTCGCCCCTTCGGCGACCAAATCGGAGATTTGGTCTTTATGTTCCTTAGTCTGCAAGCCTGCTACCATGTCCTGTAGTTTCTGTTGCAAATTTGCATCGTCGAGGCCCTGCTCGTCGACATTAAACATGTAGATAACTGGTTTGTCGGTGAGGTAGGGAATGTTTTCGTCCTGGGGGTCCTTTTTGCGTTTAGATTCGACCTTTGCTCTAGTTTCTTCGTCAGCGAGCTGGAGTTCAAGGTTAATGATATCGATGTCGTCTTTGGCTTGGGCGATGATGTCATTTTCGGGTTTGTTGTCGGCTCTTACAATATCATCGTCCTTGAAAGCTCTTACCACGTGGCAGATGGCTTGACATTCACGGATGTGGGCGAGGAATTTGTTGCCAAGGCCTTCGCCTTTGCTTGCCCCGGCGACGAGGCCGGCGATGTCGACGAATTCTACGGTGGCCGGAACTATCTTGTCGGTCTCGTACATTTTAGCGAGGACCTCTAGACGTTCATCTGGAACTGGTACTATGCCAACATTTGGCTCAATGGTGGCAAAAGGATAGTTGGCGGCAAGTGCGCCAGCATTTGTGAGTGCGTTAAATAAGGTGGATTTGCCAACATTTGGCAATCCGACGATTCCTATCTTTAAATTCATAACCAACCTGTATAATCTGTTATTGTTGGTATTATTATAACATATTTTGGTGTATAATATATAATATGAATAAAGAGAAGAGTTGTGGATGTATTATCTTGAGAGATGGTAAAGTGCTTTTGATTGGCGCTAGGGATGATAATGGCAAATTGTTTTGGTCGTTTCCGAAAGGACATCAAGAAGATAGTGAGACTGATGTTGAGACAGCGATTCGGGAGACCAAGGAAGAAACTAATTTGGACGTAAGGATTGTTGATAATAAGCCGATTAAAACTGGGCATTTTGTACACAATGGAACTACTTATAAGGAGATTTTATTATTTATTGCTGAATCATTAAATGATGAAATAAAAATGCAAGAGGATGAAGTTGAAAAGGCGCAGTGGGTGCGAATTGACGAGGTTGGTAAATACTTTGATAGCTATTATAGTGATGCTTGGTCAGAGTTGTTGAGTAGATTAAGCAAATAAAAGAGTTAGGTAGGGGGTTGAAAAACCGAGACAGGTTAGATATAATGCATCGCATGAAAAAAGGCAAGATTATTCCTAATGGTGTTATCTTAGAGAAACACGAATACAAGACCATTCTACTGTTTACTGAAATAGGAAGCGATGTAGAGCTAATTCCAAAAAGCGATAAGAAGGGAGTCCGTACACCCGATATAATTATGGATGGTTTGAAATGGGAGATGAAAAGTCCAAAAGGAAAAGGTCGTTGGCTTTTAGAGAATACTCTGCAAAAAGCGGTAAAGCAATCGCCAAATGTAATAATCGACTTGGACAGAATTAAGATTCATCAGACAAAGTGTTTGCAAGAATTAGAAAAACAGTTTTATAAATCAAAAGGTGTCAGATGGCTGAAAGTTATCACGAAGACTAAGAAAATAGTTGAATTTAAAAAGTAGTTTTGATATAATTAGGTTATCAAGATAGGACTTGCCTCGGAATAGGCGAGTCCTATCTTTTTGTCTTAATGTCTTCCCACTTTAGTTTTGGGATGTGAATTTTTGGTGGTAAATGGTATACAAAAATCAGGTTGGTTTAAAAATTCAACATTCCGATCTTTAAATTCATAACTAACCTTTCTATCTGTTATTATGGGTACAATTATATCATATTTTAGGCGATTTTCTTTTGCCAGGATTTTCTGTGACACTTGGGGCAAGCCATATAGCGAGTGCGACCAAGATGCATGGCAAAATAGACGCTAGAATATTTCGGATTATAACGATGGCCGCAATATTTACACTCATATTTTCCGGCTTCAGTTTCGATTTTAAGGCAAAAGCTAACGCCTATAATAATCAGAACAAACCCAAGCAAAATTAAAACAATTCGCGTCCAAGTTGGTATTTCGGTATAACTAGCAATAAAGCATAGGATTAAAAATGAAATCGTTGACATATACCCAATGACATTTTCGTAGAGAAAGAATTTCTTATTTACTTGCCAATCTTTTCTAAATCCATAACATCCTTTCTTTTATTATTATAACTTCATTTTGGCAACGATTAAGCCAAAATACCACAAACCATAGGTAGATTTTTAAAAAAGTCCCTACACAATCATATCCATCACTGTCTGTCGGGTTTTCGATACTTTTTATATTATATTGTGGGTAGGGGGTTGAAAAATTGGGGTGGATTGGATATAATGCGCGAAATGAAGTATCGAGTTATTGTTGAGACCGATTTTCGAAACCGTCCAAAAGAACATGAACTTTCGGCTGCAATTTTGATTGCGAATCATTTTAAAACTGATATTGTCTTTCTTCGTCCATCTTGTCAACACACTCCAGATTTGAATGTAAAAGGTATAAAGTGGGAACTGAAAAGTCCGCTGGGTGACGGAAAAAATACGATTAAGAATAATCTTCATACTGCTAGAAAGCAATCAACTAATGTGATTATTGACTTGAGACGGATAAAAATGCGTCAAACTAAGGCGCTCTCAAATATCAATTATTATTTTATGAGCCATCGTAGCAAGATCCGTCACTTGATTGTTATAACGAAATCCGAGGAAATCCTTGAAATGTTTTAGGAAGTTTAGTATAATATTAGTTATAAAAGATGCCCAAGATATTGAACTATATCAAGCGCATCTTTTTTGTTCGATATTGGTATTCTTCAGTTTTGGCTTTGGTAAACGTATTTTGATGGTGAATGGGATAAGGAAAACAGGTTGGTTTAAAAATTCAGGATTCCGATCTTTAAATTTATAACCAACCCGTGGTATCTGTTATTGTTGTTGTAATTATAACATATTTTGGTGTACAATACAAGGTATGGATAACGAAAAAATTGAGGCTGAAATTAAAAATATTAAGGTTCGAAACGCTAGAGTTGAATTGGATAAGAAATGGGAAACTTCGTGGACTCGCAGGCTTTGTATTTGTGCACTTACTTATATTGTGGTAATAATATATAGTTTTACGATTCAGCAGGTTTCTAATGTGTTTCTTTCTTCGCTGGTTCCGGTGATTGGTTTTACTCTCTCTACACTTTCTCTTGGTTTCGTGAGAAAGATTTGGGAAGGAAGAATTAAAAAATAACGTTTATTATTGTATGGATGAAATTCAAAAAATGCGGTTGACAGATAAAAAAAGCTGATGAAGATTTAGCTGGTCGACACGACTAATTCTACGAACCTGAGCCGGATTTTGGGGCATAAGAGTTATTACATTCGTGGTAAGCATATTGAGAGGGATGTTTTTACGATGGAAGAATTGATGTCGTTCTTTAGCAAATACTGTTGTGGTTTGGTATGAAAACCGGCTGATAAGTTTTGAAAACTAAACCCCTGATTTGTTGTATAATGAGGGAATGGAGATAGATTTTCTAAAGAAAATAGTAAAAGAAGCCGAGCGGATGTCGCGGCAGAGTTATGAAGTCCACCAGAAGGGTGATGACGAGGATTTGGTGACTAGCCTAGACACTGAAATAGAAAGGTATCTTATAGCTCAAATAAATGAGCATTATCCAGGTTTTGACATTGTGAGTGAGGAGTATAATGCGAAAAAGGCGATTACGGATAATTGTTTTATCATTGACCCGATAGATGGGACGATTAATTTTGCTAATAGTATGCCGCTGTGGGGCATACAGATTGCCTGCAGGAAGAACGGTGAGACTATTGCAAGCGTAATTGATTTACCGGATCTTAACGAATTCTACTATGCAGACCAGACTGGTGCGTATTTAAATGATAAGAAGATTAGCGTGCGTGAAGTACCGATTAAGAATGCAGTGTATTCTGTATTAGGGGGTGACCCTTTCCCGGTCATGGAGAGAATACGCCAGTTCTCTAAGAACCATAGACTGCTCCATGCTTCTTGTGTGACGTTTGCCTATGTGGCGAGTGGAAGAATGCACGGTGCTGTCTTCCGGAAAGAACAACCCTGGGATTATGAGCCAGGGATGTTCCTTTGTCAAATGGCTGGGGCGAAGGTTAAGCATGCACGAGGCTTCCATACGGTGGCAATGAATCAGGAATTGATGGATATTTTAGAAAAGGAGACTGCTCGTGATATGAAAGAAGGTGACGATGATTAGTAAAGCGAAGAAAAAGAGCTTAAAGGGTTGGATAGGACTAGTGATTCTGGTGGGAATCGTGGCGGTTCTATTTATTAATAGGGTGTTTGTCAAAGATTTCTTCAGGGCTATTTCATATACTCCTTCTGAGGAGATGAAGCAAATCCGTGAGGGATTGGAGCTAACTAGTAACGGTGAATTTATTTTTAATGCTTCGAGGCCAACTTTGAGTGATAGAGATAGCTTCAATGAGGATTGTGCTTTGGTCAAAGACGAATCGACGGCAGTCCTGGGGTGTTATGTGGATGAGAATATTTATGTGTATAATATAGTCCAGGATGAGCTGGCCGGGGTGCGAGAATTGACGGCTGCACATGAGCTACTGCATGCGGTCTGGGAGAGGCTGGATGAGGTTGAACGAAGTGATTTATTGAAACTGCTGGAGCCAGTCCTGGCAGAGCATCGAGATTTGATTGGTGAAGAAGTGGGAATATATGATGAGGAAAAAAGAAACGAGGAACTGTATGTGAGGGCAGGGACAGAGATAAAGAATCTGCCGCTTGAACTCGAAAAGCACTACGAGAGAGTATTTAAGAATCAGGATAAGATTGTGGGCTATTATGATAGCTATAATAAAGTGTTTAGGGAGCTGAAGGAGGAAAATGAAAGGCTTAGTAAAGAGGTGACAGAGCTTAAGGAGAGGTATAATGAGAGTTCGGAAGAATATAGCAGTCGGGTTAATAAGTTAAAAACTGACGTTGAAGAGTTTAATAATTGTGCGGCGATCGCGGGATGTTTTGGTAGTCAGTGGGAGTTTAATGTGAAGAGGGCAGAGCTATTGGGGGAGCGGGATAGCCTTAATACTTTGTATGAAGAAATAACGAGGTTGGTGGATGAAATTAATGCGAAGGTTGAAAAACACAATCAGAATGCCATTTATGGTCAGAAACTACACCAAGTAATGAATTCTAGTGTGCAGGTTGAAGAAAACTTGTAGATAGTTTACTATAGTGATATGAAGTTAAAGGTGCGGAGGGTTTCTGTATTTATAGCTACGCTAATCGGTGTATTGGCGTGGCTAGTTATTAATCCGGAAAGCTATGATAAGGTATTCACCCAGGTGGAGAATACTGGAGCTGAGGAGGGATTAAGCTATGTGGCGAATGATGAAGGTACGATTTCAACTGAAAGTGTAAGTTCGGTTGAAGGGGTGAGGACTGCGGCTAGTGTTTTAGAAGAACTAGAAGTAAAGGGGCGAGCGCCGAAGACTGGGTATTCAAGGGAGCAGTTTTATAACGGTTGGCCGACGATTGATGGCTGTTCGCTGAGGCAGCGAATCATTAAGCGGGAGTTTGGCGATAGCGCTGTATTAGATGGTTGTAATGTAGTGGCTGGTGAATATGATGAACCGTATACTGGTGAACACTTGGTATTTGAGAAACGAGAGGATGTTAGTAAGATTCAGATTGATCACGTGGTGGCCTTATCGGATGCTTGGCAGAAGGGGGCTCAGTATTTGTCGGAAGAGACGAGGTATGAGATAGCGACGGATCCTCTGAATTTGCTGGCGGTAGATGGAACTGCAAACAAGCAGAAATCGGATGGGGATGCAGCGACGTGGCTACCGGCGAACAAGAAGTTCAGGTGCCAATATGTGGCGAGACAGGTTTCGGTGAAGTATAAATATAGTTTATGGGTGACTCAGGCTGAAAAGGATGCAATCTCAAGGGTGCTCGAGAATTGTCCAAATGAACCTGCGGTTGGCGTGTAGTTCTGATATTGGGGTGGTTTAGGGGATTGGTTGATTATATGGAAGGTTGGTGTATAATAAGGACAATATAAGTGGAGAAATCATATGAAAAAATATGCCTGGTGGTATGCAATATTAACGGTGGTGTTAATGTTGGGAGCGTTTTCGGTCGGGAAAAATACTAGCAGTGGTTTACCAAGCCTACCTGCACCGGAACTTTCCGAAGGAGAGAGAGGAGAGCTTGGTATTGATAAGAATATTAACGAAAGTACGATTGACAAGTATTTAGGTCGACCGGATGTGGTGTACCGAGATTTGAGAATGCTGGAGGATCCGGCTAATTATGAGGCGATTGAAGGAGACTCTTATTTGTCGGGGTTCGTGAATGGTTTTTCGGTAATACCGTATCCTTATATTGTAAACGTGAAGGGGCTACCGGAGGAAGTGGGCGAGACCTATACTGGTAAAACGCTATTCCATTTGCATTCGGATGGGACGCATACGGAGAACTATGTAGAATCGATGGAAATCTTGGAGGGAATATTTCCTAAGGATAAAGTGATTTTCCTGATGTGTGGTGGCGGAGGATATTCTGGAATGATGAAGAATATGTTGATAGCGCTTGGTTGGGATGAAGGACTAATATATGATGTCGGTGGGTATTGGTTCTATGAGGGGGAGAATAGTGTAGAGGTGAAGCGAATCCAAGGTGATGGCACGTCCACTTATGATTTCTATAAGGTGCCAGTGCATGAGATTGATTTCGAGAAGCTGACGGAGATTTAGAGTGAATAGGAAGGTGGAGCAGTCGAAGTCGCCGAAACAGCCGAAGCGCGAATCGGTGACACTTAAGCGGGGATTGGCTTCTCTTAAGATTTGGCAGTTAGTTGGCCTATTGATTGTGGTGGTGTTTGGCACAATTCTATTTGTCGGGCTCGCGGGTGGGTGGTTCAGTGAGGCTAGGGTGAAATTAGACGAGGAATACTATTGCGACTCTGAATGTGAGGATGGGTTTATGGAACTATCTGGCGAAGAATACGAGAGATTGGTGGAAGAAGGTGAGTCGTTTGTGGTGTTTGTCGACCAGGGTGGATGTACGACGGCGGATAGGTTAAGAGACTATATAATAAGTTATGCGAAGAAGAATGGGTTTAGGGTTTTTAGAATATTGTTCTCAGAGATGAGAGAGACATCTCTACATAATTATGTGAAATACTATCCATCGGTGGCTGTGGTGTCGCGTGGAACAGTTAGGAGATTTTTGCGAGCGGACTCAGATGAGGATGCTGGCTATTATAATGATTTCAATGAGTTTAAAAAATGGATGAGCGAGTTGGTGGAATGATGAGAACGATTTACTTGTGGAAAACTCGGCAAAATGTTAAATTTTTATGTTCAAAATAGCTTGACAGTATTAATGCGCTTATGTAAAATTAAAGTGTTAAAGGCTATACATTTAACATAAAATACTAACTAATTTTCCACCAAGGGTGGAAGGAGAGAAAATATGAAAAAATCATTAATTGTAACTGGAGCTGCTTCCTTAGCTCTTGCAGCTATGCCAGTACTTGGTGCTTTCGCTGATGTGACGGATACCGTAATATTGACGATTCCAAGTGCTTGCTCGGTTGGGCAAACAACTTCTGCTTCCGGTACTGGTGCGACCATGTCGGAGCTGAATGCGCAAAATGGCGAGACTTACACTTTCGATGCTGATGGCACGGAAGGTGGTACAATCGTGGTTTCTTGTAATGATAATAGCGGTTGGATGGTGAAGGCCGTTGGTTCTGGTGATGATGCCACCGATAAGACTGCAATGAATGCCTCCGATAATGGAACCGACATTGAGACGGGTACTACATTTAGTGGTACTGATTCTAACTGGGCATTTATGCTTGATTCTTCGGCGACTGGTGTAAGTATCGAATCTACTTATTCGACTTGGGCAGCAGTACCTTCTAGTGCAACGAAGGTAGCAAGTGGTTCTACTACTATCTCTGAGGCTACGATCAATACTGGTTATAAGGTATATGTAGGTACTACTCAGCGTGCTACTACTTATACTGGTAAGGTGACTTATACTGTACATCATCCAAATGCTTAATAAAGTGTAGCCTAACTTTAGAATACAGCCCCGTAGGGGCTGTATTTTTTTTGAGCGATATGATATACTGAGTGTGTTATAAAGAGAGGCATAAATGGAGGAGTCAAAAGAGAATAAGAAAAAAGGGGCGGCGCTCGGTATGATTATTGTGGCGGCATTGATTGGCATTCTGGCGGTGGTGGTTTATCTATTAACTCATAAGACGGAGACCTATATACACGAAACAACTGCTGACGAGAAAACGTCAGCATTGACATGTGTCTCTAGTGGTAGCGATTCTGATTTCTTCGTTAGTGAGGAAGCGACAGATATGGTGCATACTTTAAAAATGATTTATAAGGATGGTAAAATTAGCAAACTATCTTACGAGTTTACAGGGACGTACAGTGCTGAGGAATCAGCCAGGCAGGCAAAAGGAAGTTTTAATACTGATTATAATATCTATTTGGGTAAGTATGATATAAAACACGAGATACTAAGTCCAGTGTTTTGGTATACTGAGGAAAAGGCTGGAGTTAAATTGTTTTTAGATGATTACGGAAGAATGAATTCAGTAATTGCGACCTTTTTTTACATTGATGAGGCTAGTGTGAGTAGTATTGCGAAGAATTCTATAGACGCAACTAAAAAGTACTACGAAAAAAAGAACTTTTCGTGTACAATAAGTGATTAAGTGGGAATAAAAAGTTAAAAGGAGGTTCATGAAACTAAAGAGAATAAAAAACTTAATAGCGGCGATAGGTGTGCTGGCTGCTTCCTTTGTGGGGGTTGGTAGTGTATTTGCAGATTTTGACGGGATGGACTCTGTGATGACGATATCTCCACCTAGCCAAAGGATTATCTTAACACCGGGGGAGGATTATGAAGGTTCGATTATGGTCTCTACTCCTAATACTGCAAAGAATGATTTAACTTATTCGGTGACTATAGGGGCGTTTGGCTATGTGAAAGACGAGGATGGAAATGTAGATTATACAGATGTGGATACGGATACAATTACTGGCTATAATCAAATTATGAATTGGATTGAGTTGAAGAAGGACAAAGGCACTGTGGCTAGAGGCGAGACAGAGGCGATTTCTTTTGTAATACACGTGCCAAAAGATGCGCCAGCTGGTGGACAATATGCGACGATTATCGTTCAAGATGATACTAATGTTGGTGCTACGGAGGATGGAGGTGTTTTGTTTGAAAATACGATACGGTTTGCTTCAAACTTGGTTGCTGAGGTTACTGGTACCACTAAGGAAGAAGGAACGATCGTAGAGAATAATATCCCTTCGTTTTTGCTAGTTAATCAACTGAGAGCTTCTTCCGCAGTGAGAAATGATGGGAATATGCATACTGATGCGGAGTATGTACTCCAGGTATGGCCGCTGTTTAGTGATGAAGAGATTTGTACTAATGAGGAGAAACCAGAGACCAACCTCGTCATGCCAGAGACTGAGCGATACCATGTACAGACCTGTGGTTTACCGTCGATCGGAATTTTCAGGGCAAAGCAGACAGTGAAGATATTCGGTGAGATATCAGTGGTGGAGAAGATGGTGATTGTTTGTCCGCTTTGGTTGCTGTTCTTAATACTCTTTGTAATCGTGGCTTTGATTATTTGGATTGCGATGAAGATGAGAGGTTCAAAAAAGCAGAAGCGTACAGATGATGAATAATAGATAATGGTCGTGGATTAATACCGCTCCTTTCGGAGCGGTATTTTGGTGCTGACTGGTGGGTATTGACTGATGGATTACTAGGAGATTTATAGAAAATAACATAAGCGTAATGAAGGGGTTGAATATGGTAGCAATGTGTGATAGGAATATGTGCTATGAAAAGAATAAACCAGAATGTGGTGGAGGTGCAGAGATGGTTCAATCAGGCGGTAACCTATGAGGGCGAACCGTACTGCATTGACTATGAACAGGCAGCGGCGGTAGCGGACGATTCGTTTAATACGATTGTGGTAGCGCGAGCTGGTTCTGGTAAGACTAGGACTATAGTGGCGAAGATTATTTACCTGGTGGCGAAGTGTGGGGTGAAGCCGGAGGAGATATTGGTGTTTGTATTTAATGCGAATGCAGCAAGAGAGATTAACGAGAGACTAATGAAAATGCGTGTGGATGGAGAAGCGGTTATCACTGAAAGGGTTGCGAATACTTTTCATGCTTTTGCGCTAAAGATTGTACATAGGGCTTGTAGGGACGAGCGACAATGTGGGAAAATTTTGGCCGAGGAAAAGAATCGTTATGTTGTATCTATTCTGGAGGAAATGATGTATGCGGAAGACTGGAGGGAGAAGATTTGGAGATTTGTGAAAAATGATTGGGGTGAAGAGGTTATGGAAATGCAAGTGAGCGAGGAAGAATTGATGGGGCTTGCTGGGATGATGACAACTTTTATTAATCGGGCACAACAGAAATATCTCGGTGGGAAGAGATCACTTGGTGAGGTGGCGAGGGAATATTTGACTCAGAACGAGGTAAGTGAAAGAGAGGAGGTGTTTATAGAGTTGGGGGTGGAATGCTTCCGGAGGTATCATTGGTATTTGCTAGATGACGAGAGGAAACTAGATGATTTCTCGGATTATGGGACGGATTTTAATTTGATTGTGTCGTGGGCGAGTAAGATTATTAGTAGTGGAAGGGAGGAGGTGAATTGCCTATTGGCGGGTAAGAAGTACATTTTGATTGATGAATATCAGGATTTCTCGCAGTTGTTTCTTGCTACGGTGGAAGCGATAAGAAAAGTGGCGGTCTCGGCACATCTATTTGTGGTGGGAGATGATTGGCAGGCGATTAACCGATTTGCCGGGAGCGAGGTGGAGTATTTCAAGGGGTTTGAGAGATATTTTGGGGGTGAGGATCGAAATGGAAATTTCGGGGCTGGTTTAGATGTTGATGGTTTAAGGGGAAAAGTGGCGAGATATGAGATTACTACTAATTATCGGTGTGATAGGGCGGTGGTGGCGATGGCGAGGAGATTTATGAAGAAAGCAATGAGGGAAAATGGGGATTTCAGAGCTTTTAGCTGTAAAAATGGCAAAGTAGTGGTGATTAATCCACGAGAGGTGGAAGTGGGATATGCGCTGGTGCCGTATGATCCTAGAATAAGTGTGTGTGACAGAATTTTGAGGGAGGCGACAGAGAGGATGGGGGCTAGGGTGGTGAAGAAAACGATGGTGAGATATTTAAAAACAGTAGTGGAAATTATCAGGGCTAATCTGAAAATGGAGAAGATACTGATTTTACATCGAAATAATGAGACAAACATTGGTGGGGTGAGCTTGGTTGGGTTTGGGAGGGGGCTGAGGTGGGGGTTAGATAGGCTGGGGATTATGGGTTCAGATGAGTTTTGGGC
>JAZRDA010000006.1:0-2704 GCA_045660085.1 Candidatus Nanosyncoccus sp. | reverse complement strand
ATCACAATCAGCAGAGTTAGTCTGACACCAACTAGTAGCATCTGAACTGGTAGCGGAGAGTGTTGGGTAAGTATCGGTGTCACTATAATTGTGTTTTAGTGTGACGGTTGGGTCAGTTGGATCATTATCGTTTAATGGATTATTGGTATTAGCTACGGTAAGAGTAGTAGGTACAGTGTTTACTCCTTCCTGGTGAGTATCAGCTAGTCTTAAGTTCTCTATCATCCAGCAGTTACCATCAGTGAGTTTGGCGATGGCATAAGTCTGGTTATCTCGTGTATCAGTAAGAGCTGAGATACTGGATAGATTTGCGGTGATGGACCAAGTAGATTCGTCTTGGTCGCCTTCGTCACTATAAGTAGCAGCAGTTAAGCTATTGCATACTGACGAAGTATTAGCCTGCATAGTGCCAGCAGATTGAACCCAGACTGCATAGAGGGCTAAACCATTTGTGTTAGTACCAGTTGGTACCGTAATATCTTCATTTGGACCATAAAAGTTAGCATTTGGATTAGTTTCATAATCATAAGCATCAGACCAGCCAGCAAAGCCATAACCTTCGCGGGAGAAATTGGAAGCGAATAATGTCTTAGTACTACCATCTGTAGCCGCTTGTCTTCCCATTGTTCCTTCAGTCGGATCTAGTGAGTTTACGTTATAGCAGATATATCCACCTTCGCATGGTACTGGCTCTAGATGTGGTTCTGGCTTCGCCACCGCAATAAAATTTATTACGTTCTTATATTCTCCTCCAGCTTGAGTACTAGCCGCCCTAGCTCCAATTTTAAAGGTAACATAATCACTCGCCGCAGCCCCATCAGTATCAATTAATTCGGTTACATTATTACTATCACTATAGAGTGGTAATCCAGAATAATTAGACCATGGAGCATTGGCAGTAGATGTCTTAAAGGCATATCCCCAAGTATTATCAGTCGCAAGTGTAGATTCAGAATCACCATAGGCTAGGCTAGTAAAGATTGGATCACTATTACTACCACTATAATCATCTAGTATTAAATCCCTAGTCTCATAATTAGTTTGTTGTCCTACCGTAGCATTTAGTGTATAGCCATAGGCAGTATTAGTAGATACCGTTACTGTAATTTCATTACTATCAGCCGCACTGCCAGGAGCAAGATTAGCAATTACGAGGTCAGAAGACGATAATGATAAAGAAATAGTGGGATTAAATGTAAAGCTAATATCTACATCCGAAGAAAAGGTGAGGGCGGAGGTGGAAGTAGCACCAAGCAAGTAAAACCCAGAACCCATTAATAAAGTTAATATAATTATTATTGAAACATGTGGTAACCTCTTCATACCAACCATTATAACACATATTTCTTATGTTAAATAAAATGTCATCAACTTAAGCATACTTTAAGCCCAACAAACAAAGCACTTTCAGGAACATGAAGACTTGGCCAGAGCGGCTTGGGAGCTGCTGTCCTGAAAGTGCTTTGTTGTTGGGCATGCTTAAGTTGATGACATTTAAAAAATAAATGTGATAAAATATTGTTATGACAATTTTTCGTGCTGACAAGAAGTTTGAAAGATTTGAAGACGTCACTCCGGAAATACTTAAAAAGGAAGGCGTTAAGCTACTTTTATGTGACCTAGATAACACCCTAAGGCTTCATTCTGAGAAGGAGCCAGCCGACGAGCTTCAAGATTGGGTGGAGGAATGTAAGAAAGCTGGAGTCAAGATTGCTATTATTTCCAATAATGGTCGCAAGAAAATGATGCAAAAATTTTGCGAGCCGATTGGCGTAGATTGTGTCTGGTGGGCAAAGAAACCGATGAGTACGAAGTTAACCGAAGCTATGAGAGAATATGGTTTTTCCAATCGGGAGACCGTCATGCTGGGCGACAAATGGTCGACTGATGTCCTAGCCGCCAAATTCGCTAAAGTTCGCGCCTGGCAAGTCGAACACAGGAGAGATATAGTATGACTAAATCTGCCCATAGTATCACGGGTCCGACTTGTCTAACCATCTTGCGCATGCTTTTATCAATCGCCTTCATGGTATTCGCTACCCTGCCTGATACTTGGGCTAAAATCACTGCGCTAGTTATTTTTATCGTGGCCTCCATTACCGATAAGATAGATGGCAATTGGGCACGTAAGTCGAAGCAAGTCACCGACCTCGGTGCTTTCCTAGATCCCCTAGCCGACAAGATGCTAGTGAACCTTGCTTTTCTGATTCTCGTCTATATGGGTATCGTACCTTTATGGGTTTTCGCCACAATCCTGGTGCGTGATTTTGCCGTCGACGGCATGCGCATGATGGCGGCGCGGCAGAATATCACCATAGCTGCTTCATTCTACGGCAAGCTTAAAACCACTGTCCAGATGATCGCCCTCATCATCATTCTATTTAACAATATCGTGAATCTAGAGTTCTTCGGCATTCTCGGCAACATCGCGCTGTACCTGGCACTCGCATTGACCGTGTTCTCGGGTATGGACTACCTTATAAAAGGCTTCAAAAAGCAAAACTAATTTCTCCTGGGGACGGGGTTGGCTCGGCCCGTCGTCACGGGCGAGCCACCCCTCGCCACCTCGGTCGTAACCTCCGGAGCGCCCCAGTAGTAATTAGTTTTGCTTTTATAAACAAGATATTATAAGTAGTACCGTACACGCAAACACACTCGAATCAATGCGATCCAGGAACCCCCCGTGTCCTTCCGACCCTCCCAC
>JAZRDA010000005.1:0-20387 GCA_045660085.1 Candidatus Nanosyncoccus sp. | reverse complement strand
AAGCACAATGGCAAGGCCAAGTAAGGCTTGATGAATGGCCTTCTTGCCAGTAGCAGTTTTGCCAGTATCGCCGGCAGAGAAGATATAGAGATAACCACCATATATTATATAGCCGACTACTAGATAAGCAGCAATGACAGTAATATCAGTAGCAATATTAGCGGCAATAGTCCAAATGCTAGAACCAAGATCGTCTTGACTAATGTTTTTATCTTGATTTAATAACGACACATTGCAATCCCATGAGACCATGCCAAGGAAATAGCGACAGTGTTCGGTGGGAGATGAGGTGGGAGTATCTTGGTTAGGGGTTTCTGGTTGAGCTGCGCCTATTATATCTTCACATTTTTTACGGAGGGCAGCTTGTTCATTGATGGGTGGCCTTTTGTATTGTTCTAGGAATGCTGTGTATTCATATTTATAGCACTCTTCAAATGATGAAAAAGTAATAGGCTTTGGGGTTTCTGGTTCTGGATCTTGACTTGGAGTTTCCGGGGTGTTCTGTGATGGGTTGGTAGGGGTCGGAGTGTTTGATTGTTCGCTTGGCTGAGAGCTGTATTTTGGAGTGCCGTCTGAATTAAGACAGTTTCCTTCGTACCAGGTATAATCGTTGTCAGAAATGTGACCAGTAGAAAAGCCGTCTACGATTTCGAGACAGCGCTCTTTTTCGTTTGAATTGGTTTGGGGTTTATCTTCTTCGCAGCTATAGTTTGGATTGCTGTTTGAATCTAGACAGATGTCTGCGTATACTAGAACATTGGACATGGTTCCTAGATTTTTCCTAAGTTCGCAACATCTTTTGTTGTGCGATGACTGGATTGTCTCCATGCAGTTTTCATATATATGTTCGGCATAGCTATCGCCGGCTATGTTTTTTGCCTCTTGTTTTTTCTCTCTACATTCTTCTATCGTCGTTGGTTGACCATCTTCGGTGTAGGCCTGGGATGGTTCGATGCCTATAAATGGGGTGGTTAAAAAAACTGAAAGAATAGCTAGAGATTTAATTAAGTTTTTTATCATGTTGCTCATATTGGTTATTTATATATATTAGCATAATAGTATAGAAAATGAAAATTCAAGATAATTTTAAGCTTTAACATTTTATTGACAATTATTAAAATACAGGTTAATGGACTTGACGAAAAGTGCTTATGTGTGATATAATTACAATACGCCTAAAAGGGAGGCGTGGTTAAATTATGACAGAAAAAAATAAATCAAAGTTTGATTTGAAAAAGAGGGTTTTTGGTTGGTTTTTTGCTGTTATAATGAGTTTTCTGGGTCTAGCTTCCTTGCCACTATCGGTAGTTTATGCTGAGCCTATTGCTGGTGCAAGTGGTTCTAATGGAACTACTCCGGAAGGAACACAACAGTCTTCGTCTACCGATGGGGAAGCTAGTCAATTCAAATCAGAGAGTGCATTGACAATTTCCTACAAAAAGCTAGAGCAAGATTGTACGGACCATCTGGGTTCGATGTCTTGGTTGATTTGTTCGGCGACTGAGAAGATTGCTGAAGCGACGGACTGGCTGTATGATAGGATACAGGGCGTACTAGAGATTAACCCGATTTCGATGAATGAAGATTCACCGATTTTTAATATTTGGAAGTATTGCCAGGGGATAACTAATATTATATTTATAATTTTCTTCTTGGTAGTGATTTATTCGCAGATTACTGGATATGGGATATCAAACTACGGTATAAAGCAGTCGCTACCGAAGTTGATTGTGGCGGCAGTGCTGATTAATCTTAGCTTTTTGATTTGCTCGCTAGCGGTGGATTTGTCTAATATAGTGGGCAATGGGCTGAGAGGTGCATTCATGAAGGTGCAGGAGCAGGCGATTGTGAAAGAGGTGGTGGTTGATGAAGAAGAGGCTCCTGTGGAGGTCGTAGAAGAGGATTATTCTGATGAGGAAAAACAGAGGAGGTCTGAGCAAACTACGTTCGAGATGCTTAAATCGGCATTTGGATTTAAAGAAGAAGGACCTGATTATACTGCTGAACAAAAACAAGAGTATTCTGTTACGGCTGAGACTCCGCTTGGTTCAAAGGGCAGAGCATTGATTGGCGGCACGGCGTTGGTGGCAATAATTGGCACTGTGGTGTATGAAAGCGGGGCGATATGGATGTTGATACCGGTGGCGTTAGGTGGTATCGTATCAGTCGCGACGGGGTTAATTACGATTTCGCTGAGGCAGGCTGTGGTGACACTACTGATTATGATTTCGCCATTGGCGATTGTGGCGTGTATTTTGCCAAACACGGAGAGCTTGTTTAAGAAATGGCTAGATTTATTAAAGAAGATGTTGATATTTTATCCAATGTTCTCGCTGCTATTCGGAGTATCGAGCTTGGCTGGATTTGCGATCGTGGCGAGTGCGAAGGACGGATTTGGCGTGTTGCTTGGTACTGCGGTGCAGATTTTCCCGTTGTTCTTCTCTTGGTCACTAATGAAGATGAGTGGGACTTTTCTGGCCGACATCAATGCAAAAATGCATGCCTGGGCGGAGAAACCACTGGCAGCCAACAAGGCTTGGGCAGAGTCGCACTTGGAAAATCGACGAGCTAGAATGATGGCGAATGGTCTGACACCTTCCGCAAAGCTGAGGCAATACTTAGCAGATCGTAAGATTGCGAGAGAAGAAGAAACGCAGGAGATGCAGGCGGCGGCTAAATTAAGAGGACAGGCTTATGCGGCAAATCGGAATTATCATAGAAATGGTACGCCAACACGTGAAGGGGAGGAGGCCTACGAGAGACAGGCTCGAAGCATGGCATATCAGAAGGATATTGAGAGACACAAGAACAATATGAATAAGGGCTTGGGCCAGCTTGAAGCGGTCAAGGCGAGAGCCAGTGTGGCTCAAAGGGAAAGACTAGACAGGCTTGATCAGGCCAACGTAGTGGCTGCTGATGAATTGAAGATTGAAAGAGCTCGGAGCGAAAAGATTGAATTTGAAAATGCTAGAGGATTCCATAATAGGATGGAAAATGCTATAGATGTTCATTTTGATGACTTAAACGGCGATCGCGATACGTACAAAATGCATTCAATGCGTAACGGCGAGGACCGTGATGTGGCGCGTGCAAGATATTCGTCGATACGGGATATTATGGAAAACGATGTCCAGGGAATTCATTATGCTGCTGCTACCGCGGCTCAAGGTTTTGATACGAAGAAGAAGTTAATTGAAACGAATATGCAACATTATTTTAACTATACGGCTCCGACAAAAGACATAGAGTATCGTTTGGGTGAACTGACCAAAGGTAAGGATGCGATAGCTAATGTCGATTCAATTATCGCTGGGCTTAGAATCTTAAATCAGAGAGGCGATACGGATTTGGTGAAAGAGCAAATGGAGTATTTGTTGGATCATAAAGTGCGGCTCGGAACGCATGCTTCGCAGGCCTTGGCGAACTTCTTGATGTTTGAAGTAAAGGATAGTGATCCATGGTTAAGAAGATTTGGGAAGTATATAAATCTAGAGACGGCAAATGCCTTTAATGAAAATAAGCGTAAAGTAATGGATGTGACATATGATGAATACGTGCGTGGATATCATTATGAGCCGGATCCAGATCATCCTGGGAGAGTGAAGCGAGTATATGCGAAGAGGGGTATGGAGGAATTATTGCAGGGTACGTCGCTAGATAGTATTGAAAGAACAGCTTTGAGTAGCTATGACGATAGCTTAATTAAGGCATATACTGGCCCAGATGGAAGGTTGGATTTTGAAGGATACATGAAAAAACGTAGCAATATTGATAAGGCGTTTGGCCCAGCGTTTATTTCGGCGAACTTGAAATATTTGTCTGGTAGCGAACAGATTTCGAATGCGGTTAGGTCTAAGACTGGGTATGAAGCTGTACAGAATCCTAATGATGGGACATATACGATGAAGCCGTTCTGGGAGAAGGACAAATATAGGAGAGTATTTGCGGGTCATGTACAGGATTTAAAGAAGTGGTATCAAGAAAGTACGCTGAAATATTTGGAAGATCAAACCCCAACGCAAATATTAGGGTTAAGATCGGATTATCGTATACCGTTAGAAAAGCATTTGGAAGAAACATATAGAGATGCTGACACAAGCGAGTGGACTGAGGAAGCAAAAACTGAACATGATGAGATTATGAATGAGTGGTCGGAATTACAAACGAGATATGGTGATCTATCAACAGAGGATGCGCGCGAACAATATGAAAGAGAAGCGGCAATCATTAAGAAAAAGATGGTGGGGGCGCAATTTAGGCAACTATTGGATTCTAAGGGCAAATTGAATCAGATTTATAGAACACGAAGGTCTGGTGCGGCAAATAATGCAAAGGACTGGGTGCGCGATTGGTTGGACCTTGACAATGAATTAAAGATCACAATGAAACTTGACGATGACAGGCGAAAGCTGAAGAGAGAATTTGAAGAGATGAGACGTGAAAGAAATAGAAGGCGTGGATTACCAGATGGCGATACCGATGCCACTGATAGTGAAGGTACAGTTTATAGCGATGACGATAGGGCGTTCTTTGTAAATAATATTGAGGATTTGTGGAACGATTTGAAGGATGAAGATGAGGGCGCTTTCTATAGTGAATCTATGGAATACTTGAAAGAAAACTTAGGAGAAGATAGTTTTATTGCAGAACAATACAAAAAGTTTAGAGAAGATGACCCTTATGCGGATGGATATATGTTGAAGGAATATCTTACAGATTTATTGAGAGAACCAGATAATTACTAAGCTTTGTCGATGGAATTAATCTATTAGAAATAAGATTAAGGCGTTGATGATTGTTTGCAAAATTAAACGCTGATGTTTAATTAAAAGATATGCTATAATGGTATCATGGCGCAGTATAAGGTGCCTCAGGATGTTGAGGCGGATGATAAGTTAATCGGGCCGTTTAGTTTTCGGCAGTTCGTATATCTTTTGATTGCGGGCGGGTTGATTGCGTTGGCGGTGTGGCTGTTCCAGATTTTTCCGGTGCTGGCGATTATTCCGTTGCTGCCGACCTTGTTGTTCCTGGCTCTGGCGCTGCCTATTAAGAAGGACCAGCCGATGGAGACATATCTCGCGGCGATCGTGTCGTACTATTTGAAGCCAAGGACTCGGCTATGGGTGCCTGGACAGAGAGAGTCTACGATTATGATTACGGCTCCGAAGGTGGTTGACGACAATCGCGTGAGAAATATCTCGGGCGAAGAAGCTACGCATCGACTATCATTCCTGGCTGACATTGTGGATAGCCAGGGCTATGCAATCCGGGGGACGGGCGAGGGGCCGATTAAGGACGATTTAATTGCCGAGGCAAATGCGACGACTGATATGTTTGAGACGAATCATTTCGATAATTTGGAAGATACGATTGAGCGTGATGAAGCGGCTAGGCATGACGAGGTAATTCAAGAAATGCGGGAAGCGATTCGGGCTAACGAAGACATAACTCGGGCTACGACTCGTATAGTGAAAGATAATGGCAGTATTCCATTGAAAGATGGTGGTAGTGGTGACGGTGTTATGTTTGATAATAAAGGACCTAATTTTAATTCGTGGGCGGTGGTGCAGCCAAACTCTCCGGTTGCAACTGAGTCGGTGGAAAAGACAAATCTGGTTAGACGAAGCTTTGGCGGCGATGGGCTAGAAAAAAATCCAAAACCTAGTATAATAGAATTAGCTAATAATACTGATTATTCTGTAGCGACGATAGCGAAGGAAGCTAAACGAATTAATAATAGAAAGGATGAGGGCGAAGTTTTTATATCGCTGCACTAACACATGGATCAACAACAAACTCAAAATATGCAAAATGCTAATATGCAAGCTGGACCACAAATGATTATGCCAGCGCAGGGAACTCAGCCTGGAATGATGCAGGACGGCATGTCGGCGCAGGTAGCTCAGCAACAGAATTCAAATGCTACGGCGCTGGGTTCGGCTGCGATGACGGCAAACCAAATGAATCCGATTTCTCCGAATCGGGATGTGCCGGCTTCCACACAGTCGACCTTATTGATTTCTGAGCTACGTGATAACGTTGTGATTATGAAAGATGGGTCTTTCCGAGCTGTGGTAGCGTGTAAATCGATTAACTTTGATTTAATGTCGGATGTAGAGCGGGAGAGTGTAGAGTACTCGTATCAGAATTTCCTAAACTCTCTACGATTTAATATCCAGATTCTGGTTAGGTCGCAAAAGGTAGATATTGGGCCTTACATTGAGAAACTGGCGGAGATTCGGCGCAATAATGATAATATGTTGTTGGGCATCCTGATGGATGACTATATTAATTTTATAGATATCCTGTCGCAAGAGGCGAATATTATGGACAAATCATTCTTTATCGTGATACCATATTATACCTCTCCAGATGCGGAGAAGATTCTGATGCAGACGAAGAATTTCTTTAAATCGTTCTCGAAGACTAAAATGCCGGAAGTGACACGGATTGATCGGGCAACTTATGACAAGGCCTTGTCGGAATTGACGAACCGGGTGGATACGGTGATGTCGGGTTTGTTCCAGATTGGGATTCATTCGGTGCGGCTAAATACTAAGGAGCTAGCGGAGCTTTATTATAATTTCAATAATCCAGATACGGCGGTGAGGGAGCCACTGGTGGATTTTTCGAAAATGGCAACACTTTATGTAGGGAAGGGAGAGAACGATGGCTAGGAAAAAGAAACTAACTCCAGCTGAGATGGCGGCACAAGCCGAGGCGATGGAAGCGGCGGAGATTCAGCAAGCGTTTGAGCAGGGGACGACGACGTTAAGGGATTTGATTTCTCCTTCGGCAATTGAGATTCATTCGGATTATTTTAGATTAGGGACGAAGTATGGTCGCACCATATATATATATGGTTATCCAAGGAACCTATATACGGGATGGATTTCACCAATTATTAATATAGATGAAGTGATTGATGTATCGATGTATGTGTATCCGGTAGAGACGGCGGTGGTGATGAAGAACCTAAGGACTAAGGTGACTCAGCTTGAGGCATCGATGAATATCAATGCCGAGAAGGGTAAGGTGAGAGATCCGGAGCTGGAGAATGCGATTAGCGATGCGGAGGAGCTGCGTGATCAGCTTCAAGTGGGGGCGGAGAGGTTCTTCCGATTTGGGCTTTATGTGACGATTTGGGCGGATTCGCTAGATGAGATGAAATTCGTACAGCAGAAGATTGAGACGATTTTTGGGCAACAGATGGTATTCTCTAAGGTGGCTTCTTCACAGCAAGAGCAGGGGATGAATTCGACCATGCCACAATGTATGGATCAGCTTCAGATTCGTCGTAATATGAACACGGGTGCGATTTCGACTTCTTTCCCGTTTACTTCTGCCGATCTTACTCAAGATAAAGGTATATTGTACGGTGTTAACATGCATAATAATGGCTTGGTGATATTTGATAGGTTTAGCCTTGAGAATGCGAATATGGTGGTGTTTGCAAAATCTGGTGCTGGTAAATCGTTTACGGTGAAACTAGAGGCTCTACGTTCGATGATGGTGGGGGCGGAGATTCTAATTATTGATCCTGAGAATGAGTACCAGAAGCTTTGCGATGCGGTGGGTGGCTCCTATGTGAGGCTGTCGCTAAACTCGGATGTGAGGATTAATCCTTTTGATTTGCCGAAGGTGGTGGATGCGGAGGATTCCAATGATGCTTTGAGAGCAAATCTAGTGACTTTGCATGGGCTGTTCAGACTAATGCTGGGCGGTAATCAAGTGACAAATTCTGGGCAAATGGTGCCGGCTTTGACGGCAAACGAAGAGGCGGACCTCGACCAGGCTTTGATTGATACTTATGCGAGAGCGGGAATTACTTCGGATCCTCTAACACATCAGTCGACACCGCCGACGATAGCGAATTTGTATGATACTTTGTTACATATGGGTGGTTCGGGGCCGAATTTGGCACAGAGACTACGTAAATATACGACAGGAACGTTCGCTGGGATTTTCTCGCAGCAGTCGAATATTGATATTAATAATCAAATGGTGGTATTTAATATTCGTGACCTTGAGGATGAGCTTCGTCCGGTGGCGATGTATATTGTGCTGTCGCACATTTGGAACATTGTGAGGGCGGAGCAGAAAAAACGCCTGCTAATCGTGGATGAGGCTTGGCAATTGATGCAACATGAGGATTCAGCGAATTTCTTGTTTTCGCTTGCGAAGAGGGCGCGTAAATATTATCTGGGTCTCACGACGATTACGCAGGATGTGGAAGATTTCATGGGGACGAGAATGGGGCGAGCGATTGTGGCGAACTCGTCGATGCAGCTACTACTAAAGCAATCGGCATCGGCGGTGGATGTACTGTCGGATGTGTTTAAGTTGACAGAAGAAGAGAAGCGACGTTTATCCAATTTCCCGGTAGGGCAGGGACTATTCTTCGCGGGACAGAATCATGTGCATATTCAAATCATTGCTTCGGAGACGGAAGAGGGATTGATTACGACCAATCCTGGGCAGAAGAAATAAGGAAACTTCTTATAAACTTTTTCTTAGTTCGGCTAAAAGGTGAAAATTTGAAAAAATAATCTGATGGAAGCCTTCCGGTATTTCAGTACCGGCTTTCCATCACTATTTTTTCAAATTTTCAGCCTAAAAAGACGCCGAACTAGTGAAAAAGTTTATAAAGCTATTTCATTCATGCTATAATGTACTTATGGTAAAGTCGTATACATTTATTGGTCTAGTATTAACTCTAACTTTAATCAGTGGTGGGACATTAGCTTCTTCTTTTGTTTCTGCCGATGATTCTGTGGTGGATGAAGTATCTATTACAGTCCCAGTTTCCTGTACGATGTCTGGTACTGGTATGAATACACATAATACAGAAATCACTAATGGTACTTATACTGCTAATATTGGTACTACTACACTACATGCTTTTTGTAATGATAATGAAGGTTTTTCTATATATGCAGCAGGATATACAGGGGATGAGATGGGTGGGACTAATAGTAATAAGTTAGTCGGGACATCTGTCAGTGGTAATGCCGCTATAGAATCAGGATTAGCCACATCAGCAGGAAATCCTGACATATCTAACTGGGCGATGAAACTAGCCATCACTCAGGATTCTGGTGACATAACTGGTACTAATGCTTTCGTGATAGACTCTGCTCCAAATGTAGACCTTCCTAGTGAAGCAGAACAATCTGCTACTCAAGCATCATTCTCTGAGTACCACGTAGTACCAAACGAATACGTTAAAGTCGCTCATAAGAACTCAGCTACCGATATGACTGCAAATACTGGCGGAGTTAAACTTACCACCACTTATGCCGCTTACATTTCTAAAACTCAACCAGCTGATACTTATTCTGGACAAGTTATCTATACCTTACTTCATCCAGCCAGTGCTGAACCATTCGTGCCACATGAAATGTCTTGTGAAGCAGAAACCATCTGCTATCACACCAATGTTGCCCCTACCGAGACAGAAGGTACAATGGAGCCCCAAAGTCTTACTAATAAGAATAAAGATTGGAGTTCTTGCCAATATACCGACTACACAACCTTTTGTACTGATAGCAACTATCAATCTATCGATATCAATATATTACCCAAAGTAGATTATTACACGACTAACCTCACAGCATCAGACTATTCTCGCTCCAATTATGGTTTTGCCGGCTGGAATACGGCATATGATTATTCTGGGACTAATTACGGTCCAAACGAAACCATCACTATTGCGGACGATATCGCTGAAAACGGATTATCACTCTATGCTATCTGGGTACCTGTTGCTAGAGATAATAGCGACAATGAATTAACTTTCCAAACATCAAACCTTAAGACCGTTACGTTGAAAGACGGAGACACTCTAAACGACAAACCAAACGGCTATGTCACTGCACTAAGAGATATCCGCGACGATGATGTTTACGCAATCGCAAAACTCGCCGATGGGCAATACTGGATGATAGAAAATCTTAGGTTGGACAATACTGCAAACATTACTCCTAGTAACACTCAGAGCAATAATGGCGCATGGGGAGGGGCTTTTATAGGCCTTGCTGATCCAGAACCATCAGATAATTTCTACTCTTATTCCATAATTTTTAATAGCTTATACGATGACACTAATATTACTGGGGATCTACAAAGATATAGATATCCACGTTATAACAACGATAACACTACTCGTATTAGCAATGCACTTCCATACAGCTATGGTAACGTTTATTCTTGGGCTGCTGCTGCTGCTGATACGTCTCTTTACGATGAAAGTGGAGAATTTACTATTGCATCTACATCAATTTGTCCTTCTGGTTGGAGATTACCAATTCAAGAGTTTGATTCTAATAATGGCGATTATTCATCACTCCACACTTCTATGGACAACAGTGCATACGATTCTGCTGCATCTCAGAATTGGAGAAAATATCCAAACGACTATTTGTTAGATTCATATACTTCATCTTCTATCTACAATATGCCATACGGCGATTGGTATACATGTAGTTTCTTGCAAGTTTCATCAAGCGCAGTGACCATTACTAGATCTGATAGATATTCCGCTGGTTCTATACGTTGCATTGCCCAGTAGGTGAATCAGTGGGTTTTACTCTAGTCATGATATCGATTGAATAAAGTTTATAATACTTCGCATATAAAACTATATAGTGGTCTAATAAAGTTGTGCGATTCTTGAGTTTTTCTTGACATTCCTCACGTACTGACATATTATATTAATAACATTAGCAGTGTGTTTTGTATATAAGTATGCTTTTTTAAAAAAAGAGAGGTCATTCATGTCATCAAATAAAACTTATACTAATCAAATAGTCCATAATGCCTATACCTCTCTTTTTGTATCGACTCTTACTTTACTTATAACTACTATATTGACAGCTACTATACTATCTTCTATTTATGCTTCAGCAGACGATTCTGTAGTAGATGAAATAAATATTACAGTCCCAGAATCCTGTACGATGTCTGGTACTGGCATGAATACACATAATACAGAAATCACTAATGGTACTTATACTGCTAATATTGGTACTACTACACTACATGCTTTTTGTAATGATAATGAAGGTTTTTCTATATATGCAGCAGGATATACAGGAGATGAAATAGGTGGAGAGAATAGTAATAAACTAGTCGGAACAACAGCTAGTGGAAACGCTACCATAGAATCAGGATTAGCTACAACAGCTGGTAATCCTGACATATCTAACTGGGCGATGAAACTAGCAATCACTCAAGATTCTGGTGATACTACAGGTGCTAATGCTTTTACTATAGATTCCGCTCCTAATGTAGCACTTCCCAGTGAAGCTGAATCGGGAGCTACAGCTTCTTCATTCTCTGAGTATCATGTAGTACCAAATGAATATGTCAAAGTAGCTCATAAGAACTCAGGCACTGATATGACTAATACTACTGGTGGAGTTAAGCTTACTACTACTTATGCTGCCTACATTTCCAAAACCCAACCAGCTGATACCTATTCTGGACAAGTAATCTATACACTAGTTCATCCATCCACAGAAGTACCAAAAGTCTCAGTCAAATGTAATCCAACTGGTACTACAATTGGTACTAATTCTAATACTGATATTATATGTATGCAAGACTTTGCTTCACTCTCATCCTCAGCTAAATCTACTCTCATTAGTAACATGACAGAAGGAACCCAATATACACTAACCGATAAACGTGATGAGAAAACCTATACAATATCTAAACTAAAAGATGGTAAAGTCTGGATGACACAGAACCTAGACTTAGACCTAGATGAAAACACCACTTATACCAATGAAGATACTGATCTTGGCTGGAATACATCCACTGGCTCCTATGACACAGCCAGCTGGTCACCAATACGTTCTACTTATGAGACAACTTCTGACCACATTCATGCCTGGTGTCAGGGTGGAACTTGGAACTCACAATATGGTGGCTGCGAAAACAACAATACCCCAGAATCCTATGACCCAGGAGACCTATACTGGAATACTACGACTAGTGACTTTTCGGATTGGAATGCATATTATGATTCATGTGACCTTTCTACCAGTACTCCATCTTGTAATGAATCATTAAATCCACTTTCTACCTATGTATCTAGTACTGGCACTGAGCAGTACCACCTAGGTAACTATTACAACTGGCCAGCTGCTATTGCTTCAAACGATGCCAGTGTATACGGCGCATACAACGAAACTACTGGCGAACACGAAAACCTAGAAACCCATCAATCCATCTGCCCAGCTGGCTGGACCTTGCCGTATGCAAACTACAATAATAATACAAATCAGCCAGAAGGCGACTTTGCTAATCTCTGGACTGAATACGGTTGGGATAATAACAATGGATTCAGTGACATTTCTACTGTCTGGTCAGCTCCGCTCTACTTCACCCCCGCCGGCGCCTTCTTCGGTAATCTCGGGAGTGTCGGGGTCGAAGGCCTCTTCTGGTCGCCTGTTGCGGGCCATGATGGCGATACCAGACGCGCGGGCTTCGACGTGGATGGCTACGCCGGCCCAGCAGACAACGACAATCGCCTCGGCGGCTATTCAGTTCGTTGCCTACTCCGCTAGTTCCAGGTTTAGCCCCTTCCAGCCTTTCCGAAACAGAAGTACAGATGTAGTGACTGTGGAACGAAAAGGTTTAGTGGAAAGCATGTAGAGAAATGTATTAAGAAAAAATTGGAGTACCGATAAGCAATAGTTAAAATAACTATGATAGGATGCATTATTTGAGCTGGCACTCTTGCATTATGAGTGCTAGTGATATATAATGATACTGTTATGACGAAACGTGATTACTATGAAGTGTTGGGTGTGCCTAAAAACGCATCTGACGATGAAATTAAAAAAGCTTATCGTAAGCTAGCGATTAAGTACCATCCAGATAAGAATCCTGGCAATAAGGAAGCGGAAGAAAAGTTTAAGGAGATTAACGAGGCACATGATGTCTTGTCTGACAAGCAGAAACGAGCACGATACGACCAGTTTGGCCATGCTGGCGTAGGTGGAGCTTCTGGAGATCCTTTTGCTGGTGGGAATCCGTTTGGGAGTGGGGGTAGCTTTAATTTCAATGGGCAATCATTTAATTTCGATTTTGGTGGTGGGGGATTTGATGACATTTTGGGAAGCTTATTCGGATTTGGCAATGGTGCAAGGAGGGCAAGAAGGGGTGCAGATTATCAGACATCGGTGACTTTGACTTTCGAAGAGGCAATTTTTGGTACTGAGAAATCGGTATCGATGAACGATGGAAAGCAAATTAAGGTGAAAATACCGGCAGGAATTGACGATGGAATGTCGATTAGACTACGTGGTAAAGGTGGACCGGCGCCAGAGGGTGGCACGGAGGCTGGAGATTTGTATGTGAGAATAAGGGTAAAGCCGCACAAACATTTGACAAGGGAGGGTGCGATTATACTTTCGGAGGAACATGTGGATATGGTAGATGCGGCACTAGGATGTGAGATAGAAGTCGAGACCGTAGATGGAACTGTAACAATGAAAGTACCAGCAGGTACGCAGTCAGGCACACCATTCAAGCTATCTGGTCATGGAGTGCCATTCCGAGCGGATGGCGATAGGGGTCCGCATATTGTGACAATTGTCGTAGAAACACCGAAGAACCTCTCGCGTAAGCAGAAAGAATTATTAGAAGAATTTAAGAGAAATAAGAAGCGCGGATTCTGGTCTTAATTAAGACTAATTAGGCACGGACTCTGGTTTCTACTAGGCCAGTAGAGACATTGCGCACGAGGAGATCGACACCGTTCGATGCACGTTCGATGCGGTGGGTGACCCAGCCGGCTGAGTTTCTGACGACGAGTGAATTTGATAATAGGCTTCCCTCGATGTACGAGCTGGAGCCGTCGGGTGCATGGTAAATGACACCATTTCTAACAAGCATTTCTTCTAAATACCCCACTTTTAACCTCCTTTTTACTATATCCAAGTTTACTCTTAAATATTATAAATATCAAGAAGATTGTTGAAAAATATTGTTTGAGGGCGGGTCCTGCCGGACCTTTTTCTCCCCCATTTCGCAAAAGCTCAATGGGGGACCCCCTCCAGGTCCGTCACCCGCCCGACAACAAATTATGAAACATTATCATTTCGTGATATAATAGAGACAGAAAATTATAAATTGATGTTATTTGTTAACCCGTTGATATAGAGAAAAATATCGACAAAAACAATTAGAAAGGGAATATGGAAATAATAATTCCGATAATTGCTGCCGTGGCAGGACTAGCTGCTGGAGCGGGAGGGATTTTTGCATATAATAAGCGCAACGAAAATGGTGGTAAGAGTAAGGCTGAGGATTTGGTCCAGAAGGCGAAGCGTGAAGCGAGCGAAATAGTACTGACCGCTCGGAAGGAGGCTGCGAAGATAACTGAGAAGAATCAGGCCGAAGAGAATGAAAGACGTAAGGAATGGAAGCGAACTGACGATCGCTTAGCGGAAAGAGAGAGTACTCTGGATGCGAAGTTAGATCAGCTAGAGAGGAAGTCGGAGAAGCTGAATAAGGAAGAGAAGGAACTGGAAGATTTAAAGAACGAAGTACGGGATATTCGGACGAAACAGCACGAGAAATTAGAGAAGATTGCTGGGCTGTCAAAAGCAGATGCTCGGGAAAAATTGATGAAGATGACCGAGAATGATATTAAGCAGGATTTGGCTGGTTTGATCGTGAAAGAACAGAAAGAATTCAAGCATGATATTGACGAGACGGCACAGGCGATGCTACTTACGGCGATGGAAAGGATGTCCTCGGAGGTGACGGCGGATCGGACAGTGACGGCTTTGAAACTACCAGATGACGATATGAAGGGCCGTATCATTGGTAAGGAAGGGCGGAATATTCAGGCTTTGCAAAGAGCTACGGGCGTGGATGTGTTGGTGGATGACACGCCTGGCATGATAGTGTTATCTTCGTTTGATCCGATTAGGCGCCAGGTGGCAAGGTATGCTTTGGAACGTCTAATGAAGGATGGGCGAATTAATCCAGCATCCATCGAGGAAGCGGTAGCGAAGGCAGAGAAGGAAATCGAGAAAGAAGTGGTACGTGCGGGTGAAGATGCGGCGAGAGAGGTGGGTGTAGTCGGGATACCACGCGAGATACTACATTTACTTGGTGAGCTGAAGTTTAGGACATCTTATGGGCAAAATGTGTTACTGCATTCGATCGAAATGGCACACATGGCTGGGATGATTGCGGAAGAAATCGGTGCGGATAAAAGAACGGCTAAGACTGCGACTTTACTACATGATATTGGCAAGGCTGTAACACACAAGATTGAAGGAAAGCATGCTGAGATTGGGGCGGAGCTGGCTAAGAAATATGGAATGCCGGAGCCGGTGGTGCATGCGATGGCGGCACATCATGACGATATAGAACCGACGACACCAGAAGCAGTGATTGTGAAGATAGTTGATGCTTTGTCGGCGGCGCGACCTGGGGCGAGGAATATTTCAGCAGAGAATTTTGCAGAGAGAATGCGTGACCTTGAAAACATAGCGACATCATTTCCTGGGATTGATAAGGCGTATGCAATTTCGGCTGGCCGTGAGATACGGGTGATTGTGGAACCAAAAGCGATCGATGATCTATCGGCACTAAAATTGGCGCGTGACATTGCAAACAAGATTGAAGCAACGATGAGTTATCCTGGAGTTATCAAGGTGAATGTAATTCGTGAAACCAGGGCAGTCGAATACGCGAAATAGAGTTTATTGATGGCGATGAAGTTATTAATGCATACTTGTTGTGCGCCATGTTCGGTGTATTGTATCGATGCTTTGCGGGCAGAGGGGATTGAGCCAACTGTTTTTTGGTACAACCCGAATATTTATCCATATATGGAATATAAAGCTCGACGAGATTGTTTAAAGGAATATTGTAAGTCTGTAGGAGCGGAATCGGTGTTTATAGAGAATTATGGGCTAGATGAGTTTTGTAAGAATGTAGTTTCGGATATACCGGGACGATGTGTGAATTATTGTTATAAAAAACGGTTAGGTGAGACAGCAAGATATGCAGCAAAGCATGGGTATGATGCTTTTACGACAACGCTTTTAGTATCGCCATATCAAAAGCATGAAGAAATTGTGGAAGTGTGCCGAGAGTTTGCTGGAATGGTTGGGATAGAATTTGTGTATCGGGATTTTAGAGTGGGGTTTAGGGAAGGGCAGAAAAAAGCGAGGGAGCTTGGACTATATATGCAAAAGTATTGTGGATGTGTGTTTTCGGAAGAAGATAGATACCGGAAGCAGATCGAAAGGGATTTTGGCGGGTGAGAGTGTAACTGACAAATCTGGCGAAGCGGTGGTGTAGTTGCAAGATTTGGCGGAGTGAAGGTGTTGAAAAAACGAAAAAGCTTATGACATCATGATATAATGTAATTATGGTAAGATTATACATAACTTTCGGTTTTATTAGCTTTTCAATTGTTTGTGGTCTGGTACTCATTAGTGCCTCAGCTTCTGCCGATGTGGTGGATGAGGTATCTATCACTGTACCTGTTTCTTGTACGATGTCTGGTACTGGCATGGATACACATGTAGCAAAAATTAGTAATAGGCAATATAACTCTAATATTGGCGAAAGTATTATTAAGGCTTTCTGCAATGATTCAGAGGGCTTTGCTATATATGCTATCGGTTACACCGATGATACTGATGGTAAAAATGTGTTAACAAGTTCCACTTTAGATTCTGTTTATGATATAGTCACTGGTGCAACTACAAGTGGTGATACTTCTAACTGGGCTATGAAGCTAACTACAACGACTAGCCCAGTTCCAACCTATTCAATTATTATTGCTGGGAGTTCAGTCGATACATTAAAAGAACAGAATGATCCAGATTTCACTGTTTTCCAGGCAGTGCCAGATGAATATACGAAAGTGGCCTATCGAACATCTGGCACCGATATTGGTCAAGAGGCCGAAGGTGCTACTTTAAATACCACTTATCAGGCTTATATTTCTAAGACTCAGCCAGCTGGTTCTTACACTGGTCAGGTAAAGTATGTTTTGGTTTATCCACATACTGCAGGAGCCCCTTTATGTAATCCTGGTGCTACAACTATAGAACAAGTAAAATGTATGCAGGATATTTCCTCGACTAATAAAACTACAATTTTGGCATCTATGACCACAGATGCCGTCTATTTATTATATGATTCGCGTGATAAACAAAGCTACCATGTGGCAAAACTTGCCGATAACAACATTTGGCTTCTCGATAATCTCGCTATAGACCTTACTGATCCAGCTGTACAAGCAAAGCTTAATAGTAGTACTACTAATGCTAGTGATGCAACCATAGGATATCTCATTAATGGTGGCGGTACTTCAAGTGATAAGTATCCAATTAACGGCGTAAATGATGACTGGTCTAGCGCTTCCGATAATGTTTTTAGTGAGCCAAAAATCAATCTTTCTAGCAAAGATATCGTGCCGAACGATGAGATGAGCGTAGAAGGTGGCTACAAGGTGGGTGGTTATTACAACTTCTGTGCAGCTACGGCGGGTTCATATTGCTACGGTGATGGTGCTTCTTCTGGTAATCCTAGTGGCCATTCGGTAGAAGACATTTGTCCAGCTGGTTGGCGTATGGCCGCCGGCTATACAACAACAAATGAGTTTCAAAAATTAAGCAAAGCCATTACGGGCTATACTAGAAATAGTTATACTGGGTCAAATGGTGCCACAGCGATACGTGCAGCTCTACATTTAGCAACGTCTGGCATGTTCTTAAGTGGTCAGGCTTCTAATATTGGTAGTATGGGTTATTACTGGACTACGACAAAATATAGTAAGAGTGAAATGGATTATGCGACAAACGGAATAGCTATGGTTGTTTTAAATGATTTTGCTGCCCGTAATTGGGGGCATTCGATAAGATGTCTAGTTAAACCATAGTCAATCATAATAATGGTACTGGTGTGAAATAAGGTTTGGTGTGGACTTTATCTACTTGGGTCGGATGAATGTATGTCTGCTCGAGTTGAGTGATGCGCACAGTGCTCGATTTGGGTGATGCGTACAGGAGATTGACATTTGATGGGATAGGCGATATTATATTGACCAATAGGGTTTAATACCTATCGTAGTTTTAAATGTGTAGGATTGATGCTTTTGTGACTCGTTCTGGTTGTTATTCTAGTTGCTAGAACGAGTTACAAAAGACATGTACAGGAGACGAATAAAGGGGGTGACGGAATGAGAAAAAAGGCTAAAGATATGCCGTTTTATGTTCGGCATGGATTTTGCCCGGATGAGAAGACTGTAATGCGAGCACAACTAGTGAGCGATAATTATCCCGAGTTTATTAATGGCGCCGATATTTGGCGTAATGATGACGGCAGTTGGTCGATTGAGACTGATTGGGGAACGAGCACTGGTTTTCCGGGGAGGGCGTATTGGTTACAATATGGCACTAAGCCGGATGGTAACGCAGATGCTGATATCATCTCTAAGGAGCAGAAATCCTATCGTGACTTTGTGGTTTGTGACGAAAATGGGCGCGCATTAGGTTGGCTTTATGAGTTTGATCCGGATTGATCCTAGCGGTTGTATTGGTGGAGAAGTATCCGGTGCGCTTTGTTAAGACAACTCAGCTGGTATTGCTAAAAGGTCTCTTGTACTACACGTGTTAGGAGCTAAGCACCTCCAAAACTGCTTGGGAGGCCGGATACTTTGGCCTCTCCTTTTTTACTTTTTGTTTTTGGACATATATGCGTTGTTTTTTAAACTGGAATTCAGTGTTGAAATCTGGCCAAATTGCGAGAGATGTGTTATAATAAGGAAGTCCGCAATTGGGCCGGTAGCTCAGCTGGTTAGAGCACGAGCCTCTTAAGCTTGGTGTCGTGGGTTCGAGTCCCACCCGGCTCACCAATTCCTAACGGAATTATTTAAAAAGCAGGGCTCGGTCAAAAATGAGCGAGACTCTCCTGGTTTACCAAATGATTATTTAATGCCTTTGATGGGCGTTTTTTTGTATACGGTTTCATTTGAATTGATCACGAGGTTTTACTTACGAATGGGTTTATATTGTCAAGTTAGGTAGCTGGAAAAGTTTTATAGTATTACGATAATTCTTGAATCATATCTTTTCTACATTATAGTACGTTATAGTATAAAGGAATTTTTAATTTTTTGATATAATGAAAATTAAGGAGGATAAAATGAAACAAATCGAAAAGGGAAGTATATCAGCGTTAGTTATTCACGTAATCGTGTTTGGTATTATCGCTATTATTGTATGGCCGATTTTGGATTTATTGTATGATGTGATTTTTACGCATTCGGGGTTTGTGTATTCTGTGGAAGAACATGTAGTGAAGCCGATGATTTTTGGTTGTATTGCTGGGATCGTGTTTTGGGCGATTGATAGGGTGGCAATGAAGAGAAAATAGTAAAGAGATTATCGTATTAAACATTATTCTAGTAGATTAGAAAGGATTATTATGGAACAAGTTATTTGTCAAAGTTGTGCGATGCCGCTGACGTCAGAAGATATGTATTCTACTGAAAAAAATGGCAGTATTAATAAAGATTACTGTAAATGGTGTTATAAAGATGGCGAATTCGTAGATAAAGTTTCCATGGAAGAATATATCGAGATGTGCTCAAAGTTTGGCGAGCAAGCCGGTATGACTAATGAGCAAATGAAAGAATATTGCACGAAAGTATTTCCAACTTTGAAGAGATGGAAAAAAGTATAATACGCCAAACACCAAAGAATACCGCGATTATATCTTAGAACAATTATCCGAAGTACCTGATACCTCCTATTATCCAATAATGGACGAACACAATGTCAATAATATATGAGATTAATCTCTTAAGCTAAAAGTCTAAAGCCATCCTAGACATTTTGCCTATACTTATATATAATATATATAAGTATTTTAGTTTAAAGGAGGTCGTTTTGGCAAAACACGTTAATTTTCTTAGACAAGCAGGACTAGCTTTGTCCATCGCAGTGCTTTCAATAGCATCATTTATGCCTGTGCTAAATGCCAGCGCTATTAACGAACAAACGTCACCAGACGGAACTATTTCAGAAAAAGAACACGACCAAATATTTTGCCAAAACGCCAGCGCGGCCGCCCTTTTTACTGCCAAATGTTCCGATGGGGCCCCAAACCTTAGTAGCGGCACCGTCAACGGCCGCACAATTACCATCACCATGCACTCCGGCCCAGCGAATCACGAAGATTATGGTTATTTCGAAGATGGCGATCATGATGAGGACAATATTTATCAACACACTGGAGAATTTTTCTATGCCGACAGTTTTCTAGACTACACTAAACCAGTTTCAAATCGAGAAAACTACATCTTTGCCGGCTGGTCAACCAACCCAGAAGCAACTACGGTC
>JAZRDA010000004.1:0-4531 GCA_045660085.1 Candidatus Nanosyncoccus sp. | reverse complement strand
ACTAGAAGCTAACACTAAGCCGGAAATCATAGTAAGACTAGTTAGTGTAAATAGAAGAAAGGGCAAACATGAGACATCATGACGGTTACAAAATGAAACCTCATGATGGTTAGTGATTGTATTCACTTTCATTATATGTATGATTCCTTTCTTTTGTTAAAGTATACCTAGCACATTAGAAGGTATACTGCTAATACTAATAATATAATACACCAATGAATACTGCTGTCAAGGACTCAGCAATTGTAATATTTAGAAAGGAATTCCTCTTTATATTCCTCGAACTTACCTGCTAATAGTGATTCGCGAATCATATCTACAAGATGAACGACAAAGTATTCATTATGAATGCTGGCCAAAACCTTTGCAGTGATTTCATCGGTTTTGAATAAGTGGTGAAGATAGGCACGAGTGTAATTTTTACAACATTCGCATTCACAATCAGGTTCCAGTGGCGTGAAATCGTGAGTGTATTTAGCATTTTTGATATTAATGCGGCCGTCCTTGGTATAGAGTGAGCCGTTCCTGGCCATGCGAGTAGGGCCGACACAGTCAAAAGTATCGCAACCGTATTCTACACCAATGAAGAGGTCGATTGGTTCTTGCCCCATGCCGAGAAGATGACGGGGCTTGTCTTCAGGAAAAATCCTGTTGACGGTTTTTAGCATTTCGTCCATACCTCTCGCTGTGAAGACACCACCGATACCGAAGCCATCGACCGGCTGCGCCGCGCAATACTTTGCCGACTCGACCCTCAGGTCATTAAAGGTACCACCCTGAATGACAGCATACAGATACTGCACATTCTGGTGGGGTCCTGCCAGGCGTTGGTGTTCCTTAACGCAACGGTCAAGCCAACGGTGAGTACGATGCATAGCTATTTCCATATCTTCGTGACTGTCGGATTTGGCGAGATGGTCGAAGGCCATGTGGATGTCAGCGCCAATAGACCATTGAGCCTGCATGGATGACTCTGGAGTCATTTCAAACGTGCGGCCATCGATATGGGATTTGAATTTGACACCGTCTTCGGTGATCTTGACATCCGGCAGGCTGAAAATCTGAAAACCGCCCGAATCCGTAAAGGTGGGTTTATTCCAACTGCAGAATTTCGCAAGACCGCCAGCCTCTCCAACTAGCTCAGTGCCCGGACGGAGAACCAGATGATAGGTATTCGCTAGAATCGCCTGCGAGCCAAGCTCGTTCATCTGCTTCATGGTGAGCGCTTTTACCGTAGCGCACGTAGCGGCACCGATAAAAGCCGGAGTCTTAATGTCGCCATGTGGTGTATGGATTATGCCAGTACGAGCCAACCCGTCGCGATGGATAATGTCGAATTTTAACATATGTCCCTCATTATATCAATTTGGCACTCTTGACACAAGTATATACCTAAGCTATAATGAGAGTGCGAGATAATTTCGTAAGGTTTTAGCTCGAAGAATCGCCCCATTTCGACTGGGTCTACGATTCGCCCCGGACGTTAGTGCGAATGCACCGTTCAGATTTGCAACCGAAAGGTTGCTTTTCTGATTTTATAGCCTATGCGATTTTAACTCATTTATAATGGTCCTAATCTGTTTCGATGTAAAAAATGCGCATTCAGTCATAGATGGCTTCATCCTTTTATTGTACTTATAAATAAGCTTGTCCACGTATGTTAACATATCCGCTACTTGAAAGAGCTTTTTCTCTACATGATTAAATTCAACTCTTTGTTCTGCGCCTAGTTGCCTCAATACCGTTTGCTGAATAACCTTATTTAAAGATCTTTGCCCTCCGTCATAGTAAACAATTACTCGTTCAAAACGACTAAAGAAATCTCTATTGCTAAAGAGAAGTTGGGAAATTTGGTTTTTAATTGATTGGTTTAATAATTGATGATTTGGACATTTTTGCTTGTCTACAATAATCGTACAATACTTTGCTTTAATTCTTGCAGCAAAGCGATATAGGATATTATAATACTTACGTCTTTCGGAGATGCTTAGCCCTTCGAATTCGCCATGTCCATTTACTAAGTCGCCCATGTGAATCATACCATGGAAGTTGAGCACTCCTAGCCTATATTCTAACAGCTCTATTTCCTTTGTAATATCATTTTTCTGCTCATGAAAAACCATGGACACTCCGTAAAGCCTAGAGGAGCGTTTGTTAAAACCGAATTCGCCGGTTTCGTCAACAAAAATATTCAGCCTACTCACTGGTTAAAAGAATAATTAGTTTTTATTGTTTGGCTATACTGGGGTGTATTATATATTAGTTTTACAAAAATTCAACCACGAGTATATTGTTTAGTGAATCAGCATTGAGTCTCCGTAGCTTAGGAAGTTATACTCTGCTTCGACGGCATGTTTGTAGGCGGGCTTTAGATGATCCCAGCCGGCAAAGGCGGCGGCAAGCATAAGGACGGTGGATTTGGGGGCATGGAAATTAGTAAGGAGCGCATCGACCAGCTGAAACTTGTAGCCTGGGTAAATAAAAATGTCGTCCTCGCCTGAAGTCTTGCCGGTCTTAGCGTAGTATTCCAGAGCACGAGCAACAGTAGTACCGACGGCAATGATTCTCTGGGCAGAATCAATGGTTTCCACAGTGTCATCAGGTATATAAAACCACTCGGAGTGCATTTTGTGGTCTTCGACCTGATCAGTGCGCATGGGGAGGAAGGTACCGAGGCCGACGTGAAGCGTTAAGTATTTAATAATAACACCTTTTTGCTTCAGGCGGTCTAATAGCTCTTCGGTCATGTTGAGCGAGGCGGTCGGAGCGGCGGCGGAACCCATATGCTTGGCCCAGACCGTCTGGTAGCGCTTCTTATCATCTGCGGTCGCATCGCGATGGAGATAAGGAGGTAAAGGAACGGTACCATATTTCTCAGCAAGCTCAGCGAGCGGAATGCTCGACTCCACCTCGGCGATGCCGTTGCCGATTATGTGACGAATAATGATACTTGGCATACTACTTTTTCGGAACGCTCCCTCGCGCCCGTCGTTACGGGGCTCAGTCGCTCCCGTTGCTCGCCGTCCTCGCAAAGGCTCCTCAAAAGCAGTATCGCCAAGTATCTTTTCAGACACCTTCAGCACATCGCCGTCGTGGAGTTTGCCGCGGTACATTACGCGCTGGGGTTCGTCGCCGTGCTTTTCGAGCACAACCAGCTCGCGCTGGCGGCCATCAGAGAGAGTGCAGAAGAGGCGTGATTGCATGACCCTGGTATCGTTTAGGATAAGCAAATCGCCTGGGTTTAGGAACTGGTCGAGATTTCTGTAATAGGAATCCTTAGTGGCGCCGGTCTTTCGATCTAGTACTAGGAGGCGAGTTGAACCACGCTCCTTTGGTGGGAACTTTGCGATTCTTTCTTCTGGTAAATCATAATTGTAATCAGATACTAACATATTTTAGTATTATAACATATTTGGCGATTCTTAGCCATTTCGTTCGGTATTTGTTCGGGTACGCTAGATATAGCGTGGTTTTGGCGAATTTTTGGCGTTTTGCACGCTAGATATAGCGTGAGCGGTAACCATATATTATATATATTGGTTTTTATGTTAGGACATCAACTATCATAGTTGTCTTTTAATAATCAATATGTATAGTATTTAAAAAAATATGCTATAATCAAACTATGCGAAAGGCATTAGCTTTATTAAGTATACTTGGTGTCATGAGTTTATTTTGGTTTGTTGGCACTACTTCCACCTCCGCCCTCACCTTCTCTTCGGATGTAGATATTAGCTTTACCTTTAATCCCACTATTTCTTTATCATTATCGTCTTCTGACTTAGTTATTGCTAATCTTGCTCCTGGGAGTGCGGCAGATAGTAATGAGATCACAGTAACGGTATCTACTAATACTGCCTATGGCTATACACTAAATGCTACAGTAGGACAACAAACTAATTATGAAACTAGGAATCTAATACTAGATGATTATAGTGGCAGTAATAGTGATCCCATCTTTACTAGTCTAGCTTATGGGGCTTCTGAATCTACACTTGCGACTGATAATACTTGGGGATATGCCTTTAAGACATCTACCGCCAATGCTCCTTGGTCTTCCTACTCTGGATTACCCTTATATAGTGATAGTAATAATGTGACTGAATTAATTGATACTGATGGTGCCGCAGCTAGTGACTACATTACCTTCAAGATTGGAGCTAGAGCGGCTAGTACTCAAGCTGGGGGAGAATATAAGAACGTAATTAATTTTATTGCGGTGGCGAAGCCAGAACCACACCTAGAGCCAGTACCATGTCAGGGTGGATATATCTGCTATAATGTAAACTCACTAGATCCGACTGAGGGTACCATGGGAAGACAGGAAGCGACGGATGGTAATACTGCGACCCTATTTGCTTCTAACTTCTCCCGCGATGGTTATGGTTTCGCTGGTTGGTCTGATGCTTATGATTATGCTACCAATGCTAATGCTCACTTCTACGGACCAAATGAAGATATTACGGTACCAACTGGTACTAACACAAATGGTTTAGCTCTCTATGCAGTCTGGGTTCAATCTGCTGGCACT
>JAZRDA010000003.1:0-70220 GCA_045660085.1 Candidatus Nanosyncoccus sp. | reverse complement strand
ATTTCAAATATCGGTAACAACGATAGTAACGGAACGATCGCTTCGATTCTTGGTATGCTGTGTCTCGCGATTTTTGCGAAGTCTGTCTTTCACATCGCCTCGCGCGGATTCTATGCTTATCAGGATACGAAGACACCGTTTCGAGTTTCAATCATCGCGATCGGGGCTACGATTGGTCTCATGGTGCTATTTACCACGCTTGGGTTCGGGGTGGACGGCCTGGGTATTGCGCAGTCAATTGGTGCAACACTAGAAATTATTATCTTGCTCTGGATTCTGCATAAACGCTCCAATAACACTCTGCTTGACAAAGCTTTCTGGCGCGGCTCTCTCAGAATGATGTTTGCCGCGCTGATTACGGGATGTGTGGCTTTCTCGATGACTAAGTTTTTCCCGCTCATGATAACTGATAATTCTTTAGTGATTACAATCCCGAAGTTCTTGTTAATCTCGGCAGTCTCCCTAGCGGCATATTTGGTGGCGAGCTATTTTCTCGATCTTAAGGAAGCGAAACCGGTTTTTAACTTTATCAAGAAAAAACTATTTAAGAATGTGAAATAGTGTTATAATTATAGATATGGAAATAAAACGCGAGGATATTTTGCATTTGGCTGAATTATCAGAGTTTTCTCTGAGCGATGAGGAAGTGACATCGCTTGGCAAGGATTTGCAAGATATTATTAAATATATTTCACAGCTCGATGACTTGGATACTTCTGATGTGGAGCCGACTTATCAGGTCTTCGAGATGGAGAATGTTTGGAGAGATGACGAAATCGTGGAGCAGGATGCTACGCGAGAGGAATTACTAGCTCTCACGAAAAATGAAAAAGATAATCAAATAAAGGTACCAAAAGTATTATGAAGACCGCCAATAAAAAAGTTACCGCCGAGAGATTAGTGAAGGATGCTTTGGAGAAGGCCAAGCATTTTGCGGACTATAATATATTTACGTTTTTAAATGAAGAGGGTGCACTGAAGAAGGCGCGTGAGATTGATGCGCGGATTGCTCGGGGTGAGAAGGTGGGGAGGTTAGCTGGAGTGCCGTATGCTTTGAAGGATAATTTCTTGTCTCCGGAGGGCGAGACGACAGCTTCGGCACACATCCTGGAAGGGTTCGTGTCGCCAGTAACTGCGACATCGGTGGCGAAGCTTGAGGCAGAGGGCGCCATCATGATTGGACGTACCAACCTGGATGCGTTCGCACACGGTTCGTCGACAGAGAACTCCTACTATGGACCGACTCTGAATGCATTTGATAAAGAGAGAGTGGCCGGAGGATCGTCGGGTGGTTCGGCAGTGGCGGTAGCGCTCGATATCGTGGAGTTTGCGACTGGTTCTGATACGGGAGGTTCCATCCGGCAGCCAGCATCATTTAATGGCGTGTACGGATTGAAGCCGACTTTCGGGTGCGTGTCGCGGTATGGGGTGGTGGCGATGGCTTCGTCGACGGATTGTATTGGGTTCTTTACGAAAACACCAGAAGATATGGATTTATTGATGTCGATTGCTTCGGGGCAAGATCCGAAGGACATGACGACGTTACCGGATTATTATAATGAAGAGGCGAACGCAGAATCAGATAATTCTCGACACGCTCCTTCGCGCCCGTCGTTACGGGGCTCAGTCGCTCCTACGCGCTCCCCGTTGGTCGCGCACGGTCTCGAATTGTCTGATTCCTGCGCTCGTATCGGCATTATAAAGGATTTTGACAATGAATCAGTTGATTCGGAGATTCGGGAAGCACTACATCATAAATGCGAACTACTGAAGTCGAAGGGGTGCGAAATCGTAGAGCTTGAAATGCCGGCGCTGAAGTATGCACTGGCGGCGTATTATATTATTGTACCGGCTGAGGTGGCTTCGAACTTATCGCGTTATGATGGAATCAGATATGGGTTCAGGTCTGAGAAGTCTAGTGATTTGAACTCGCTATATTTCAATACGCGTTCGGAAGGCTTCATGCCAGAGAACAAACGTCGGATTATGATTGGCAATTTCGTACTATCTTCTGGATTTTACGATGCATATTTCCTGAAAGCCGCCAAGGCCAGAACCTTAATTGTGAAAGAATATGAAAAGGCGTTCTCAAAATGTGATTTTATCCTAATGCCAGTATCGCCGAATCCAGCCTTCAAACTAGGCGAGAAGGTAAATGATCCAGTAGCGATGTATCTTGAAGATGTAATGAGTGTATCGCTTAATCTTGCCGGTGTGCCGGGTCTGGCAATACCGGCTGGAAAGACAAAAAATGGTTTACCGATTGGTCTACAACTGGTGGGACCAAGGCGGAGCGACAAAAGCTTAATTGAGTTTAGCAAGGAGCTAGTCTAATGGATGGTGGTGTAGTAACATTTATAATTGCAATCTTAATTGTGGCGGTGCTGGTATTTGTGGCGATTCTTCTGACCGGTAAGCGCGGTCATCATTTTAACGTCGAGCAATACCAGGCGAGATTCTTGGAGATTGAGAATAGTCTGAAGCAAGATAATCCGGCGAGTTTTGTAACCTGCGTGATTAATTGCGACAAATTGCTCGATAAGGCTATGATTGAAATGGGGGCGCCAGGGAAGACGATGGGCGATAGGCTAAAGAAAATTGGCGGAAGGTTTACTAATCTGAATGCGGTATGGCGAGCACACAAACTTCGCAATGCGATTGCGCATGAGTCAGATTTGGAGCTGAGCTATAAGCAAGTATATAACGCGGTGCAAGTGTATAAGCAGGCACTGAAAGATCTAGGAGCCATATGAAAAAATACGTACCAACGATTGGAATTGAATGCCATGTGCAGCTTTGTACGAAGACGAAGTTGTTTTCCGAAGTCGATAACGATGCTCGAGGGAAAGAACCAAATTCTTGTGTGTCGCCAGTGGATTATGCTCTACCTGGGATGCTGCCGCGCCTAAATGGTGAGGCGATTCGGCTGGCCATACGAGCTGGACGAGCAATGAATTGTGAAATTAATGCGCATTCGAGATTCGACCGCAAACATTATTTCTACCCGGATTCGCCGAAGGGTTATCAAATTACACAGTTTTACGAACCGATTATTGGGGCTGGGTACGTGGAGTTACCATCTGGGACTAAGGTCCGGATTGAGCATGCCCATCTTGAGGGCGATGCCGGGAAGCTGACCCATTTTGATACTTATTCGCTGGTGGATTTGAACCGCGTGGATACACCTTTGATTGAGATTGTTTCATGCCCAGATATTCATTCAGCTAAGGATGCACACGATTATTGTAAAGAGTTATGGAGACTGATGTGTTTTGCTGGCGTGACTTATGGCGATTTATACAACGGCAACATGCGATTCGATATTAACACGTCGCTAGCGCCCGAAGGCTCTAAAAAACTCGGCACGAGGACGGAGGTGAAGAATCTAAATTCCTTCAGAAGCGTGGAGCGAGCGGTGGAATATGAAATTAAAAGACAGACTAAAGTGCTCGAGGCTGGTGAGAAGGTTAAGCAGGAAACTCGGGGATGGAACGATGCCACGGGCGAGACCACAGGGCAGAGGTCTAAGGAAGAGGCTAAGGATTATCGCTATATGCCGGAGCCGGATTTGCCGCCGATTAGCTTGTCGGCTGAGTTTATTGAGACCGAATCGGCCAAGTTGCCATTAATGCCGACCGATTATCGCAAGATGTTCAAGGGCGTGATTCCAAATGACACGCTCGAGGTGCTGCTCGACTATCCGCTGCTGATGGAAAAACTAGGGCAACTAGAGCAGTCGGAAATACATTTCTCGGGGCGCTCCGGAGGTTACGACCGAGGCGGCGAGGGGTCCGAGCCCCGTGACGTCGGACGCGAGGAACCCCGTCCCCGAGAAATCGTATTTCGACTGCTCCTGATTGCCAACCTATTTACATCAGTACTACTAGCCGAGGAGAAATCGGCGGAGTATTTGAATGATTTACCGTCGGTGGCAGACTTGAAGGCGTTAGCGGAAATGAACGAGAAGAAAGAATTATCTTCAACGGCGACAAAGGAAGTATTTTTGAGATTGTTCGACCCACAAATGAAGGGAAGGGGAGCGAAGAATATCGCAAAAGAGTTAGGATTGATTCAGGAGAATGATTTGGGGGCGTTAGAGAAGATTGTCGATGCAGTACTCGCAAAACCAGAAACCGCAAAGGCGCAAGCTGATTTCAAAGCGGGGCAAGAAAAGGTGCTAGGATTCTTGGTAGGGCAGGTAATGAAAGAATCCCACGGCAAAGCTAACCCATCTGCCGTGCAAGAGATTCTGCGAAAGAAACTGGCATAGGCCACTAGAGTGGGGGTTACCAAACTAATGAATGAAGCATGCTTTTATAATCAAACTCGGTTTCAAAACTAAGAAGATCACCATCCGAATGCTTCAAATGGTAATGCATATTTACAACTTCAGGAACTATCAGAATATGTTACGCCAGACGTGATTGTGGGGGATTATAATATTCACACTTGGGATTTAAAGAAGCACAGTAACATTTGGAATGCTAAATTTTCGGAATCTACCGATTATAAGGATTACATCTCTTTTCCGAGCGAGAATGCGACTTTTGACCACATGTTGCTTGGGGCCGACTGGGAGTTTGAAGGAATAGAAAACATCGACGGTCTGTCTGATCATTCGGCGATGGTTTTTATAGTCAAAAAAGTTAATTAGAAGGGAATTATCCGCGTTTACCTGGAGTGATCCGGTAATATTCCAAATACTTCTCAAATTTATCCTGGCCGGCTCGGCAGGTTTCCGTTAGATACCCGGGCTCTTTAGGCCATTCTTTTAGGCCGCGATAATAGAACATTTTCAAATCCTCATCAATTATAAATGGCAGGATATTCAGCCGTAGGCATTCCTTAAACAGAATTAACCTCCCGACACGACCATTTCCATCCTGGAATGGGTGAATCTTCTCGAATCTGTAGTGGAATGCTAGTAAATCATGTAAATCTAAAACTCTGCGGGCACGGTATCTTTTCAACAACTTCCGCATTTCTGTTTCAACTCTGTCCGGAGCGACTGTCTCCTCCCCGCCTACCTCATTTGGTAATTTTTTATACTCGCCGACTGCGAACCAGTCCTCTAGCGAATCCGAGGTGCCGTTTTTTAGGATAAAATGGAGCTTCTTAATCATACGCTCGCTAAGCTTGCGGTTCGCGTTCTCAATAATATAATCGATGCAGCGGAAATGATTCGCCGTCTCCACCACGTCGTCCACGCGGATGCCCTGGTATTTCTTCAGTGCACCAATCGTATTGGTCTCAAAAATATAGCGAGTCTGGTCCTCAGTAAGACGACTACCTTCAATGTGGTTAGAATTATACGTTAACTCTACCTGAACTTTGTGATAAATGCCACCTTTGGTACGTAGCCTGTCCTCGCGACGTAGGACTTGGAGCAAGGTTAGCTCGTCTGACTTCTGATTGGTGCGCGCAGGCTTCTCCGCCTCGGCCGGAATCAACCAAACACCTTTGTCAAATTTAGCACCATTAATGCGGCCATTGGCACAATAACGCCGTACAGCGCGCTCCGAAATACCCCATTTTTTGGCTATTTCTGCTACATTTAAATATTCCATAAGCCCATTATACTCTCTTAAACGGAAAAAATCAAGGGAGGAAATGCGGGTCCTGAATGGTTTGTTCCGTTTGCGATATTGGCATTATGAGTATCCATACCGGTGCCACTTAAAGAACAAGACTCTGGAACGGTGATATTGACTTCATCCACTACATCGTCGGCTGAGACATAGCTAGAAGAAAGCAACACACCAGAAATAATCGTAACCGCAAGTGGTATTCCGAGTATCAAAGCATTATTTATTTTCATATATGTATAAACCTTTCTGAATATATTTTAACATAACTATTATCATAGTTCTACCCCTCCATGCGGGAAAGTCAAGAAAATGCTTCAAATTTTTAAACTATTATGGTAGAATAGTAGAAAGTATGTCTTGTTTTTGAGCGTGGAGCTAAAAACGACGGAATTATAATTAATACAAAGGAGTGTATGGCTACTGGAATTAAGAGTCTGGCGGACCTTCGCAATATTGGTATTATTGCGCATATCGATGCCGGCAAAACAACAACTTCGGAAGCGATTCTATATCGTACCGGACTTAAACATAAGATCGACCTAGTCAAGGGCGGCACGGGTGGTGCTGAGACTGACTGGATGGAGCAGGAAAAGGAACGTGGTATTACGATTACTTCGGCTGCAGTGACGGTTTATTGGAAAAATCATCAGATTAATATTATCGATACCCCGGGGCATATCGACTTCACCGCCGAGGTGGAGCGTTCACTTCGCGTGCTTGATGGTGCCGTAGTGGTGTTCGACGGTAAGATGGGGGTCGAGGCACAGTCCGAGACGGTGTGGCGCCAGGCGACCAAATATGGTATTCCACGCATTTGTTTTGTCAACAAAATTAACCAAATCGGTGGCGATTTCTACAAGTCGCTTGATTCGATTCATAAGCGCCTTTCCAAAAACGCTGTGGCGATTCATTTGCCGATTGGGTTCGAGAAGGATATCTGCGGCGTGGTCGACCTCGTCGACATGAAGGCCTACACCTATAAGGATTACGCTGATCATGAGCTGATCGTGGGTGAGATTCCAGCCGACATGGTGGAGAAGGCTAAGAATGCTCGCTCGATGCTAATCGAAGAAGCAGTCCAAGCCGATGAGGCCCTGATGGACAAATATTTCAACGAAGGCGAAGATTCGATTACGATTGATGAACTGAAGGCTGCCTTGCGCAAGCGCGTACTGGACGGTGATTTCTTCCTAGTAACTGGTGGTGACGGCCGTGGCGTGATTGTGGAGAAGGTGCTTGACTTGATGACCGATTATCTGCCTTCACCGCTTGACCGTGACCAAGGTCAGACTGTCGGTACAGATCCTAAGACTGGTGATCAGATTGTACGTAAGGCTGATGATTCGGAACCTCTCACTGCGCTAGCATTTAAAATTGCGACAGACCCGTTTGTGGGTAAGTTAATCTTCATCCGCGTTTATGCTGGTGTACTGAAGGCTGGTGACACAGTACTTAACGCTTCGACTGGCGACAAAGAAAGAATCGGGCGCCTAGTTAGAATGTATGCGAACGAGAGGAACGATATTACTGAGATTAAGGCTGGCGATATCGCGGCGATTGTGGGCATGAAGAACTGTACCACTGGTACGACGATTTGTTCGCCGGCACATCCAATTTTGCTGGAATCTATCGACTTCCCAGATCCTCCGGTATCTATCGCAGTGGAACCAAAGACTAAGGCCGACCAAGAGAAAATGGGCCTCGGGCTATCGAAACTAGCCAAGGAAGATCCAACCTTCCGTGTTCATACTGACGAGGAAACCGGCCAGACCATCATTTCTGGTATGGGTGAGTTACATCTGGAGATCATTATTGATCGCTTGAAGCGCGAGCATGGCGTGGAAGCCAACACCGGTGCACCACAAGTGGCCTACCGTGAAACCATTCGTGGTACCGCTGAGGCTCAGGGTAAACACATCAAGCAGTCCGGTGGTCGTGGTCAATACGGTGACGTATGGATTAAGTTTGAACCAAATGAACCAGGGAAGGGCTTCGAATTTATCGACCAGATTAAAGGTGGCGTGGTGCCTCAGGAATACCGCAAGCCGGTGCAGAAGGGTGTGGAAGACACTCTGGCTGGTGGCGTAATTGCTGGTTACCCAGTAGTAGACGTGAAAGCCACCCTCTATGATGGTTCTTATCACGATGTGGACTCGAGTGAGCTTGCCTTTACCCTAGCAGGTGCACTAGCTACACGCGAAGGTATCAAGAAGGCCAACCCGGTACTGCTCGAGCCGGTGATGAAGATGGAAATTACCACTCCGGAAGATTTCATGGGTGACGTGATTGGCGATATCAATTCTCGCCGTGGTCGCATTGACGAAATGGAAGACCTAAATGGTGGCGCCAAGTTAATCAAGGCGTTCTGTCCGCTGGCTAACCTCTTTGGCTACACTGGAGACTTGCGTGGTATGACCCAGGGTCGCGCAGCAAGCTCGATGGAGCTCTATGCCTACGAGGAAGTACCACCAAACGTAGCAGCTGAGATTATTGAGAAGCGAAACTCTAAATAATCTACTAATACAAAATATCCATCAGTTATGCTGATGGATATTTTTGGCTAGTAGTACTTATCCTGTCCGTTTGATTCTAGCGTAGGATACGTCGCCTGCGAATCATCCTGGCGCCAGCAAATCCTACAATTATCATGCTTGCGGCAGCTACTGATATGATTACCGGGCTACCTTGTTCCGTACCACCTTGGGCTTTCTTGGTGATAAAACCAGTATCTGGAGTTTCGGGAGCGACCACTGAGATAGTCTGTTTTTCGTTCTCTAGATCGTCGTGGACGAGAATCTTTTCGTCATCATATAATACCGCTGCAATCATCACTAGTTTGTGTTCGCCAAGACCAGTTGCATCGAAGGCGTAGTCAATCACCACTTCACCACAATCTGTTTCCGGAGTGATTTCCGTCTCTGTTATCTTCGGATTGCCCTCGCTATCGATGAGAATTGGCTCACCCGTCTTCTGATCAACAATCGTACTAGCTATGACATAATCACGATTGGCTCGGAGACAGTACTTAACAGTATCGCTAATGACCGCATCTTTGTTGGCAATGATAGTTTTATCACCATCCGCTTTATCGATTGCGACGGTTTCCATGCTGAGCACTTCTATTAACTGATCTTCGTCGTCAATATCTTCGTGGGATACAATCTTTGTATTACTATAATAAGCACTCTCAAACACCACTATATCTGTGCCGCCGAGTTCAGATGCATCAAAGGTAAACTCTATCTCGGCTCTGCCACAATTCTGCTCTGGTCTTAGCTCTATGGTGCTTTCAACTTTTTCACCATTGATTAATAGTGGTTCGCCAGTACTCTTGTCCATCAAGATACCATACAGCTCATAGGCGGTCGTTGCATCCTGTGGTAGAGCCTTTAAGCAGTAGTCCACATAGTCAATAATGGTAACTTCTTCTGAGTTTTCGATGTATTTATCATCATCAGCTGCATCTACCGCGGTGGTGCCTAGGCTCACGACATCGATAGTCTGGCCATCATCGTTGATATCAGCGTGTTCTATGATTAGATTATTGCCCTCATAGACACGTTCAAACACCACGACTTCTCCGCCGATATACTCTCTCGCATCGAACCCGAAGGTCATTGTGGCTGTACCGCAGGCGGTCGTCGGAGTGATAGTGACCGAACCTTCAACAATGCTACCACCAATCATACTAGGCGAGCTATTGTCTTTTTCCATCAATACGCCTCTGATTGTGTAGGTTCGACCGGCTTTTAGACAGTAGGAAACTGTGTCCTTGATAGTAGCATTCGCCGTAGCTTCGACGTATTTATCGTTATCAGCATTGTCTACAGCCGTAGTGCCAAGACTGATGACCGTGACGGTTTGACCGGAATCATTTAGCTCCTCGTGACTGACTATAGTATCTGTTCCGTCAGTGAGATATTCAAACACTACGAGATCTGCGCCACCAAGCCGGCTTGTATCCACGGTGTAAGTCACAGTAGTAGTGCCACATCCATCGGAACCCGTCCTGACATCAATCGGCGATGATAAATTAGTGATTGCGGCTCCAGTGCTTTTATTCATCAGCTTGCCTTGAATCTGATAGCTTGAGTTGGCTTCGCCGCAATAGGTGACATTATCTTTAATGGCGACATTGTTTTTTGCCTCAATGTATTTGTTATTCACGTCAGCGCCAGCCCCATCGTAGGCCTGGGTAGTAATGCTATACTCAGTTGTAACAATATAATCATTATTAACTCTCACTGGGGTGGTACGATTCGCTGTTACCGTTACATTCTGTGGAGCAACTGCAGTTAATTCGTACTCATCATTTGTTTCAATCTCTACTAGCATATAATTACCTGGAACAAGATTTTGGATTAGGACACGACCATCGGCGCCAGTAACCAACTCTGCTGCCGGACCGTCAGGATTATTAAACCTAATACGCGCCGCACTATTATCGCTTGCGTTAGGATTCCATGTTCCGGAAACAAACTCATCATATGTGTCAAGATAAATCCAGCTTCCAGTATTATTGTAAAGTGCAAATTTGATACCACTAACATCTCTGCCGCTAACTAGACAGTTTGGTTCTGCTGTGTCAGAATCGCATTTTTGGATTTGGATACTACCGCCCTGTTCAGACGGAACCTCAAGCCAAACAACGTTCTGATATCTGTAGCCATCTTCACCGTGATTTGCCCCAGCATCAGCATAATAAACATTAGCCCGATTCGCGAGTAGCCATGCTACATTATTGTTTGAAATATAATATTGCAATTTTCCAATAATTCCTTCAACAAACGCGATATCATCTCCTGACAGCCCCCAATTTGAGCCATGATAAGTGGTATTATAGAAATCTTCACCGTAAATACTGGTGTTAATTGGCGTAAGCATGCTAATTACAGCATGAGACCAGGCGTATCTACCATCACTATCCGAGGTGCGCCAGTTATTAAAAATGTCATTTCTAATTTGTCGCGTATAGTAATTATCCACTTCGTTCACATACATGATAAATTTTATTTCATCTTCGTACTCATTAGATGGAATGGTGAAAATTTCATACGAGCCAGCCATAGGTCTGACGTGTGGTTGCATGCAGTAGCCATTATAGGTATTAGACTCCGATTCCACGTAGAAACGCGGTGTAATCGAGCCAGCCTCCGAACCACTAGAAGATGGTCCTGAGCCATATGGAATCCATGTGCTCTGGTCTTCATTGAAGCCTACTGTAGCTATTTCACCCACCGTCGCAGCATTAATCTCTTGCTTTGCTTGCATCGCCACAAAGCTTCCTACTAGTGCCATGACCGCGACAACAACCAGTCCAATGGCAGACAATCTAAACAGTTTTTTCCCGAATGGTAATCTGAACATTTTTGTTTTCCTTTTTGTTTTTATTTAAAAATGATAATGACCTTTATGTCATCCATTATATGCATAAAAACTATGATTGTCAATAGGTTTTATGGACTTTTTTAAAAGAGCAAAGTTACTCTTTACAAGTTTGCAAAAATAGTCTAAAATAATAGGGTAGTGATTTGGAGCTGGTTTTTATTAGCGCTCCAAACGTAATAAAATCAATAAAAGGAGATTGAATGGCAAATTTTGACCGTTCCAAGCCGCATATTAATGTCGGCACCATGGGTCACGTTGACCATGGTAAAACCACTTTAACTGCTGCGATTACAACCGTTCTCGCAAAAAGGCTCCCGTCTGATGTAAACAAGCCGGTAGCTTATGATCAAATCGATAATGCACCTGAGGAAAAGGCTCGCGGTATTACTATCGCAACTTCTCACCAGGAGTATGAATCTGAGAAGCGTCACTATGCACACGTAGATATGCCGGGTCACGCTGACTATATTAAGAATATGATTACTGGTGCCGCCCAGGTAGATGGCGCTATCCTCGTAGTCGCTGCGAATGATGGTCCACTTCCTCAGACTCGTGAGCACGTGCTTCTTGCTCACCAGGTGAACGTGCCTAAGATCATCGTGTTCCTCAACAAGATGGATCTCGCTGATCCTGAGCTCGTCGAGCTCGTCGAGATGGATGTTAGAGAGCTATTGAACAAGTATGGTTTCGATGGCGACAATGCTCCTATCATCAAGGGTTCTGCTACTAAGGCCCTAGAGGGTGACAAAGAAAACGAAGATGCTATCATGGAACTTGTCCACGCGATGGATGAGTATTTTGACATTCCTGAGCATGATCTTGACAAACCATTCCTGATGCCAATCGAGGACGTCTTCTCGATCAAGGGTCGTGGTACTGTTGCTACTGGTCGTATCGAGCAGGGTGTTGTTAAGTTGAACGACGAAGTCGAAATCGTCGGTCTTCGCGACACTCAGAAGTCAGTCGTAACTGGTATTGAGGCCTTCCACAAGACTCTCGACCAGGGTCAAGCTGGCGATAATGCTGGATTGCTGCTTCGTGGTATCGAGCGCGATCAGATTGAGCGTGGTCAGGTGATTGCAAAGCCGGGTTCGATCACTCCTCATACTGAATTCGAGGCACAGGTTTACATCTTGAAGAAAGAGGAAGGTGGTCGTCACACTCCATTCTCCAAGGGTTACAAGCCACAGTTCTACTTCCGTACCACCGATGTGACTGGTGAAGTCGAGCTTCCAGCTGACAAGGAAATCGTCATGCCTGGCGACCAAGTAACCTTCAACGTTAAGTTGTTGGCCCCTGTCGCTATGAACGAACAAGATCGTTTCGCTATCCGTGAGGGTGGTAAGACTGTTGGTTCTGGTGTGATTACCAAAGTTATAAAATAATATTATTGGGGCGCTCCGCTTCGTCAAGATTTACGTTGCTCCCTCGCCGTATGCCAAATACGACTCGGTCCGCTACTCAATCTTTCCTTGCGGAGCATCCCCACTAATATCATTTTATGAAGTATCTAGTCTCCATTGGCATATTTGCCGTGGAGACTTTTCTTGGTTTATAACAAAGCCTCTCCGCTGGAGAGACTTTGTCTTTTGGGAAAAGTGTGTTATAATGATGACATATTATTAACAATTATCAAGCCTGAAAAACTCGTGTCTTAGAGGTTATCGGGCAAGAAAGGATAAAATGACAGAAGCCAAGAAAAACGAAGGTTTAACCATTCGTATCAGGCTAAAAGCTTATGATCATCGCGTAATTGATCAAAGCGCAAAACAAATCGTAGATACCGCAATCAGAACTGGAGCCACTATTAGTGGGCCAATTCCTCTACCAACCAAGCGTTCTACTTTCACCGTAGTGAAATCACCACATGTCTACAAGACTGGTGGGGAAGCTTTCGAGATGAAGGTGCACAAGAGGCTAATCGACATCTCCAATGCTACACCTAAGACAATCGAGAGTTTGCAAAATCTCTCTTTACCAGCTGGTGTCGATGCTGAAATCAAAATGTAATATACTACAATCAAAAGACCGTAGATGTTGCGGTCTTTTTTTTCTTTAGAAAAGCAGGAATTAAAATCCCCCTAATGAAATACATCAGGGGGAAGTGGTGGTTGGTGGTAGAAAAACTATCTCGTTTTCTGCAGCGATACGGCCGCTATCATACTGCCATCACTCTCGCGATGAACGTAGACAGCGTAGCCTTCGACCTCGACAAACCCGACAATCAGGTCGTCGACATTCGAACGAAGGACAATGTTGTTTCTTGCCCCGAAAGCAAAATCCTCTGTGAGGAACTCTTTGTGGAGCTTGTAGTCCTCCGCCAAGGCTCTTACGCGCTGCGACTCGCTCATCTTGACGACCACCACAATCGGGTGGCTATCAATCGTCGTAAACACTGCAGCGACATCTTCGCCGCCAGTAAGCCGGAGCTCCATGCCTTCTTCGGCATACAACAGGCATCGGCTACAGTCGGTGCGTTCGAACTTCCCACCGCCGATACTTGCGTTTCGATGGTTGGGCGTTTTTTCGCTCACATCGTACAATGATTTTAACGTGCCGCAGTCATGCCATTCGAAACGACCTACGGCAACACGAAGCCCCTCGAATCGCCCCATCATCTGATCCGTTGACATACCCACGATATCAGATTCACTGATGGCTTCGAAAAGCGTATCGCTCCGCCAGACATTAATTCCGGTATTGCACGCGGAATTACCCTGACGCATAATACGGTCGGCCTCCTCGCGGCCAGGCTTCTCGACAAACCCGATTACATCGAAGCAATCTGCTGCTCCTTCAACCTCATTGTAGATAGCATGGCCACACCCCATCGCGGTGTTTAAATCGTTGACTTTCACACCCACAATAGTTGCACTCCCGGCGACGGCTTCGTATATCGCAGCTTCAATTGTGCGACTAAACTCATCATCCACTACAATATACTGATCCGCTGGAGTGCTAATGACGATTGCATCCGGATCAAGCGAGCTAATGAATTTTGTCGCAAGATACATCGCAGCAGGGTAACCAAGGTTCGGGATCTGGTGCACATTCTGGGACAAAACACCCTTCTTGGTGACTTGCTCGATCGCCAGACGAGTCTGGTTCTCGTTCGTCGTCGTCACAATTATGCGACTCGGCTTAATCCCAAGCCTTATGTACGTTTCCACTACTCGCTGAATGAAGGTGTAATCCTTATTCAGCATGCAGTAGGGCTTCGAACGCTTAGAGTTACTGATGGGGTACAAGCGTGTACCCTCGCCACCCGCAATAATGGCGACATGCACGTGCTCCAGGATTTCTGGAGAAACGTTGATTTTGTCCATAATACCACCTCCTTAGTATGGACAATTGTATTTACCTGGTTTAGCCACCATCTAAACAGGTAAAATCTATTAAAGATTACTGCTTTGCCTTACCACCATCGACAAAACAGCAAACCAACCAAAATATCAAAGTGCAACCCTTTGCAATAAAAAGGGTCGAACTCTTATTATAGCATATTTCGGTCTTTTTTTCAAGATGTGCTATAATGATGGTATGAGTATTGCTAAGTTTAAAAAGCGCATGTACTTTGTGGTCGCCAGATATTTCAGGCATTTTGCGAATATGGCTTTTAGGCGCTGGAATCCACGGGTAATCGCGGTGACTGGTTCGGCCGGCAAGACCACGATGATGACGATGCTAGAGCACGAAATTGGCGACAAGGCACATTATTCTCATGATGCCAATTCGGCTTTTGGGATTCCTTTTGATATGCTGGGGCTGAGTGGCATAAAAGGAAACAAGCTGAAATGGTTTTGGCTGCTGATAGCCGCGCCGTTTCGGGGGCTTTTCTACCGACGTAAGCAGAAGTTCTATGTAGTGGAGATTGATGGCGAGAGGCCGCACGAGACGGAATTCTTGGCCGAGTGGCTGAAGCCAGAGGTGACGATTTGGGTGTCGGTTGGCCTGTCGCATGCAGTACAGTTCGAGAAGGAAGTCGAAAACGGGAATTACAATAATGTCGGCGAGGCGATTGTGGCAGAATTTGCCAATCTACCCATTAATACCACCAAGAGAGTCTATATCGATGCGGATTCGAAGCTAATGGTAAAGGCGACTAATAATATCAAGGCAAAGGTTATCCCGATTAAGAAAACCTTGCTGAAGAAATATGTAGTTTATCCAGATTCTACGGACTTTACTTATGGAGATACAACCTTTCATTTTGATCACCCCGAGCCGAAAGATATCGCGTTTAATCTGTTCGTGGCACAGGATTTGATGAAATATTTGCGGCTTAAGTTCAACCCGGATTTCACCGGCCTCAAGATTGCGCCGGGACGGAGTTCGTATTTCAAGGGAGTAAAGGGAATTGACATTGTTGATAGCAGTTACAATGCCCATATGATTTCGATGACATCGGTGCTAGACATGGCAGAGAGGATGCATGCTGAGAAGAAATGGCTGATAATCGGTGATATTGTAGACCAGGGCTCCCTGGAGCAAGAAGAGCATACGAAGCTGGCGAAGCTAATTGCCGATGTGAAGCCGGACAAGGTAATTCTGGTAGGTCGTCGCACTAAGGAGTGGACGGCTCCGGAGTTAAAGAGGCTTGGTATTTCCGCTGTGGCCACCACCGATCCGAGGAAAGCCCTAGAATACATCAAACGCCGGATACGAGGGAACGAAACTCTGATTTTTAAGGGGAGTCAGTACCTGGAGTGGATTATTGAGAAGCTCTTGGCGGACCCGAAAGATGCGAAGAAACTATGCAGGCGCGACAAGGGTGCGGTCGCTAGGCGTAAAAGTTGGGGTCTAGATTCATGATGAGGCGATTTAGGTGCGAAAATAGCAAAGGCTTACTCGGGGGTGTACGGCAATGGTAGATTTATATATTATACACGGCTGGACCTATACGATAGAACCCTGGCGTGACACTTTGGCCATCCTGAAGGAGAACGGTGTTAACGTGAAAATGCTACGTGTGCCGGGTTTGACCGAGCCGTCAGATGAAATTTATACGATTGACGATTATGTGGAGTGGGCCGACCGCGAAATACCGGACGGAGCAGTGGCGCTTGGGCATTCCAACGGCGGAAGGATTTTACTCAACCTCTGTGCCAAGAAACCCGAGAAGTTAAAACATCTGATTCTCTTGGACTCGGCCGGAATCTATGAACCGTCGGCAAGAAAGAAAATTGTGGAGAAGATTGCAAAGATTGGAAAGCCGTTTAAGAAGGTTCCGTTAGTTGACAAGGCCTTTCATAAATTAACTGGCTCCACCGACTATTCGAGAGCACCTAAAAACATGAAGGCAACTCTAGCGAATATGCTGGCTTCGGACAAGGATTTGGATCTTGCGAAAGTTAAAACACCGGTGTTTATCCTGTGGGGCAAGAAGGATACGGTTACTCCACCGAGACAGGCTACGATGATGTATGAGAAATTACCCCAAGCCGAGCTGAAATTTTATACTAACTGGACCCATGCTCCATATATTTCGGACCCGGAAGGGCTAGCTAAGGCTCTAACAACATTAATAAGAAGGATGAAGAAGTGAAGCATTATTTTCTTGGTATGGCAGCAGGATATTCAAGCGGGGAATGGTTGAAACATTTGTTTACCATTGGTAGAAAAAAGGACTGCGACAAGCTGAAGGATCTACTGAGCCAAAAATACGAGGGTGAAGCGATTCTATGTAAAAATGGGCGCTCGGCTCTCACTTTAGCTCTAAAGGCCTATTTTAATCCTGGAGATGCCATACTTGTAAATGGATTTACCTGTTTCGCAGTATATGAGGCGATCAAAGCCGCTGAGCTTCAACCTATCTTTGTGGACATCGACAGGGAAACTTTGAATTATTCTGCAGAGGCACTAGAAAGTATTCTCTCGGCGGGTCCTGCCGTCGCCTCCTCCCCCACTTCACAAAAGGCTCAGTGGGGGACCCCCTCCGACGACGTCACCCGCCATGATAAGATTTCTGGCATCATCGTGCAGAATACTTTCGGTATACCTGTTAATATGCGGATGATTGAAGAGGTCGCGAAGAAGCACGATCTGACGATTATTGAAGACCTGGCGCATTGCGCTGGAGTCAGATATCCAGATGGTAGGGAAGCGGGTACCGTTGGGGCGGCGACGGTTTTGTCGTTTGGAAAAGATAAGTCAATCGATACGGTTTCAGGTGGAGTCGTAATCATGCGGCGCGATAAACAACACGAGATCGAAGCGCCCAGCAAACTTCCGAAACTATCTGACCATTTAAGGGCTAGATTTTATCCGATGTGGGGAGCTTTATGCAGAAGTTTGACTTATATTGGCATCGGTGGAGTGTTAATGCGACTACTAGTCAAAATCCGATTAGTCGAACGCTCTGCAGATAGCAAACTCGACACTAGTCGACGTTTGAGCAAATTCGAAGCCAAGCGAGCCTACCGTCAGATTAAAGATTTAAGGCGCACAGGAGAGTCGCCAATTCGTGAATACTACTTCGTACGAGACAGGGCTGAATTGTTGAAGAAGCTACAGAAAAAAGGTTACTACTTCGGTGGACTATGGTATGAAAAACCAGTTTCACCAGAGCGCTATTATAAACAGGTTGATTTCCCAGAGAAAGAGTGCCCAAATGCACTGTATGTTTCAGAACACATTATTAATTTACCGATTTATTACACCAAACATGATTTAAAACCTGCAACAAAACTAATAAACCAATACCTAGAGAAAGGAGAGAAGGGTGAATAACGAGCAGAGTCTGGCAAATACTTCGTCTAATAACTGGGAAAATGTAGTCAAATCATATCCTGAGGCTAATTTTTTGCAATCCCCAAATTATGTAAAAATGAATGAGCTGCTGGGGAACAAGACTATCGTACTAGACTTTGAGAAAAATGGACACACCCTGATGATTGTAAGGAATGCCAAACGGGGGCGCTATATTGAAATACCATGTGGACCACTGATTGATTGGAAAGATAAGAGCATCGTAGAAGAAGTCTTCGGAAAAATTCGGGAAACCGCCAAGAAAGAGAAATGCGTATTTGCGAGAATTAGGCCGCAACTAATCCAAACTCCAGACAATAAGCGATTAATGTCTAGCCTTGGCCTCGTAGAGTCACCAATGCATCTAGCGGCCGAGCATACTGTCATGATTGACTTAACAATTCCCGAAGAGGCGTTACTGGCTAACATGAGGCGCCAGACGAGATACGAAGTAAGGCGAGCTGAGAAGCAAGGAATTAAGGTGACTTGCAATAACTCAGAAGAGTTGTTTAGGGAATTTCACCAAGTTCAAGCCGAGACTGCCAAAAGGCAAGGATTTGTACCACCCTCACTTAAAGTGCTGTTGGCCGAGAGGGAGGCTTTTCATGAAAATGCAATGATTTATGTCGCAACGACAGCCGAAGGCGAGAAAATTGCTTACGGATTAATAATAAAAGAGGGCGAGGAGGGCGATTATTACGAGGCTGCCTCCACCATGCTTAACCGTAAACTGCCAGGAGCTTATGCTTTAATCTGGCAGGCAATGAAGGATTTGAAAGCTGCCGGATATAAGAGGTTCAATCTCTGGGGGATTGCGCCGGCTGGGCAACCAAATCATCGCTATGCCGGCGTGACAACATTTAAGACTGGGTTCGGTGGTGAAGTGGTAGAATACATCCCGGCACATGATTTGGTGATTTCAAAAATCGGCTATTTAAAAGACCTTGTTGTAGAAAAAGCGCGTAAGAAAAGGAGACATTTATGATAACCTTTACGATCAGCGATGCTTCCTCACGTGATATCTGGGACGAGTTTATCGAGTCGCATCCGGAGTCGAACTTCCTGCAGTCATGGGATTTTTATGAGTTTCACCTCGCGCGTGGGAAGAAAATAGTCAGGCGACTGTTTTATGACAAGGAAAAAATCGTCGGGGCATATGCTGGCGTGGTGGAGACTGCTAAGCGCGGAACTTACCTGGCAATTGCGGGTGGACCGATACTGGATTGGAAGAATCATGAGCTCGTCAAAAAGGTTTTTGAGGATATGCGTGAGCAAGGGAAGAATAATAACTGTGTTTTCGTAAGAGTGAGGCCGCAATTAGAATTATCTGATCAGTCACTGCAGTTAATGAATCGGCTCGGCCTAAAAAGAGCACCGATGTATTTATCGGTCGAATATGCTGGCATACTGGATTTAAATAAAACGGAGGAGGAAATTTTGGCGGGAGCTTCGCAAGGATTTAGGCGCAAGCTTCGCAAGGCTGAGAAAAACGAGATTGAGATTAGTGCTGAGACGAGCGACACGGCGATTCAAGAATTTTGCCGTCTGGAAAAGTTACATGCCGAAAGACAGAAGTACGTTGCCTTCTCGTCCTCATTTCTGACTAAGCAGTTTGAGGCGTTTCGACAAAACGGTGAAGTAATTATTTATACCGCGAAAAAAGACGGTGAGACATTAGCGCAGAATTTTATAATCTTCTATGGGCCGGAGGCGAGTTACCATTATGGCGTATCCTCAGAACTCGGGACAAAATATTCAGCTGCGCCACTTCTTCACATGGAAGCAATGCGCGAAGCGAGGAGGCGTGGTTGCATTCGTTACAATCTATGGGGCATCGTAGAGCCAAATGAGACGAATCATCGATTTTACGGAGTTTCGGAATTTAAGCGCTCGTTTGGCTGCGAGGAGCTCCGCTATACACCGGCGCATGACTTAATCATTAAACCAACCAAGTATCAAATCACTAAACTAATCGAAACGACACGTAAAAAACATCGCCACGTTTAAGTTCTCTTATAAACCAATGCTATCAACTTAAGCATACCCAACAACAAAGTACTTTCAGGACACGCTCCGGGCCGCTCTGGCCAAGTCTTCATGTTCCTGAAAGTACTTTGTTTGTTGGGCTTAAAATATGCTTAAGTTGATAGCATTGTATAAAAATATAGTATAATGATATTATGCATAAGCGGATACGGTTTGTTGATTCTCTTAGGTTTTTTGCAATTCTTCTGATCGTGGTTTATCATTGTTTCACTGGGTTTTTACCAGGTGGGTTTATTGCGGTTGAAATATTCTTTGTAATTTCTGGGTTTTTTATTTGTGATAAGTTGCTACGTGCAAGCGAATCTAAAAAAGAGCATTTCGGAGAACTAAGAGGTTTCTGGCAATTTCTTAAGAACCGCTTGACTAGATTTTGCCCAACACTATTATTCTGTATTATTATTGCTCTTTCGCTAGCCTTTTTTGCTAGCCCAGATTTACTGACTGGCGCGAGACCAAATACGCTCTTTGCGGCCACTTTCTCAACTAATATCGCAAACTTGTTTAGAAGTGTAACTTATGAGAACTCATTAATTCCGAACTTTTTCAATCCGACCTGGTTTTTGGCGCTTGAACTCCAGATTTGTTTAGTGTTTTATTTGTTCATGAGCGTGCTTTACAAAATCGTGGACCCAAAGAAAGAGGGTGACCGCAAACGTTTTGTTTCTACGTTTGCCATTATATGTTTTGTGTTAGGAATAGTATCGTATCTACTTATGTATGTCTATGGAGACTGGATGGGGCTAAGAGACAGAGCATATTTCGGACCGGATTCACACTGCGGAGCTTTCCTGATCGGCGCCGTACTGGCATGTCTCATGAAGAATAAGCATACTCAGTCAGCGAAGAAAGGTCGTCAATGGCTACCGTTAATGTTGCTTCTGGTAGCTGGAGCCGGAATCACTGTGATGTCATTTTTCATTTCGTATCAGAATACAAACTTCTTTGCCGTCAGTCTAGCTGGGACGGCGTTGCTTAGCGTAGCTATGTTAATTGCCATCAAAAAACTACAACCAACTAAGCCGCATAAAGCACTACAAAAGATACTCCGCCCGTTTGAATACCTGGGTAAAATATCGTTTGCGATTTTCTTACTTCACTATCCAATGTATGTACTGCTACCTAGCATTATGGGCGGTGTGCCGCTTGAGGCTGTGCCATACATTGCAATCCTGATCAGCATTCTAGTCGCAGTTCTTTTGGATAAGGTAATTATGCCGTTTAGCAAGAAACATAAAGTTTGGTTTGTGATTCTATTAATCCTAAGCTTAATACTACCAATTTGGTCACTAATTAAGGCACCCGATACCTCTTCGATAGAAGAAAACCTAAACACGGAAGCTGCACAAAACGAGGAAAAAACGGAAGAGCCAGCCGAAGAGGTAGCAGTGGACTATGCGAATCTAAATGCGCTGACTTCGGCCACTTCAGAATCCTTAGAGTACCTTGCGGCGGCTAAGAAATTCGCTCGGCCCTATCCTGTATATACTCGCACGTATGGCGGGGCGGCCGGAAGCTATAATACTTCGGGGCGGGCACCGTGGAATACGCCAGATTTATCTAACATTTCGGCACTCGCGGGTGCGCGCGTATTAGTGCTGGGAGATTCCGTAGTGCTCGGAGCAACTAGCTCGATTTATGCGACAGTACCTGGGGCTTATGTCGATGCGATGGGTTCGAGAAATATGGCTGATGCGATTAATTTATTGTCGTCATATCGGGCGGCAAACGGCGGGAATCTGCCATACATAATTGTAATTGGACTGGTGACGAATTATTACGCCTTTAATGCTGGCACTCTGCAGTCAATCCTGGATGCAGCTGGCCCCGGACATGCCTTTGTCTTCATGACTGGGTATTGCGGCGATTATTCGCGTGCGGCACAGAATGATACAATTAGAGCCTTCGCAGCCTCACATGGCAATGTAAGGGTGGGCGACTGGGAGCCAATTGCGGCCGCTAATGTTTATAGTTATACTTATGCAGACCATATCCATTTAGCCCCGGATGGGCGTGTGGCTTATGCGAATTTAATTAATGCGGTGGTGAGTGGCTTATGAAAAAACACAGGAAGTTAATAAAAGCGTTTCTTATTGTTACCATTGTTGGTGTTTTTGGTTTATTGTCCGCCTACGAAGTTGGTTCAATTATCCGCAAAGAATACCATAGGCAAAATGAGATTTTTGGCTCCTCTCGCGAGACGATTAATCATATGCTTGATAAAATCAAGGTTGCTGTAATCACCAGAAAACCAGACGAATACAAGGATAGCTTGGGGGCAATTATGATTGAAACCGTCAGAATTAAACGCTTATCATTTATTGCATCAGAGAAAACCGACTATACTGAAAGATTAGATAATTATATTAAACTACTCGATACTAATGTCTCAGCCCTAGAAGAAATGCAGGAACTTAACGAGGAAATAAATACTATCACTAATAAGTTGAATGAATTATATAAGGATGAAGGTGGCATTACTAAAGAGAGAGTGCAGTCGGCTAAAGATGACATTAAGGCCTTAATGATTAGCACAGAAAAATACCATGATGCAAGAATAATAAGCATCGTCGAGACAGTAAACAAAATATTGGATTCTCTATCAAGCGGAGCAAATGGGCTAGCAGAATGTATCGATGAATGCTACGAAGATAGGTTTAATACTCTAAGCGATGAGTTGTCGGATAAACTGAAAGAATCCGTGGACAGTCTGCCTGCGCTTAATCTAGAATATGAGAAGATTTTCCAATTTGATACATTGAAGAACATACAAAAAGAGGAGGAAGCATAATTGTAGTAGTAATTTTTATGAATCGGTGATAAAATAAGCATAAGTAATAAAGGAATTTTTATGGCAAAGATCAATAGAAGATATATCGATAAGAACTGGGCGGTGATTTTAATCCGCGGCATATTGGCGGCCTTATTTGGTTGCTTTGCATTGTTTGGTGGGATGACTAACATCGAGAATGCGGTCGCAATGATTAGCGTGTTTCTTTTGTTTATTGGAATTATTGATTCCGTCACAGCCCTTTATAACTCCAATAAAAAGCACGGCTGGATTAATTCAATCATCGATGCGTTGGTAGACGTAGCAGCAGCGATGGCATTACTATTCTTTGCAAGAAACGATTTAACTAATACCGTGGTCATTCTGTCAATTTATACGGTCGTTTCTGGTGCAATCGATATCTTTCACGGTTTCTTATCAACCGTCGACCCGACCGATCGCTTTATCAAGATATTGGTTGGGATTTGTGGATGTATCGTTGGCATCGTGATTCTAAATGCTGGCGGTTTCGAAAAGACCACCTTTATTAGATTCTTTGGAGCTTATCTACTAGTTGTTGGTGTCACGAGTATGATTTACAGCGTTCATAATCGTTCACAGAACATCGAGGACAAGATTGCAAGAAAGCAGGCTTACAAGAATCGCAAAAAGAGCAAATAGCCGACCGTTTGTGATATAATTTTTCTTAAAAGGAGACCTTATGAAAGCAATAATTACCGATGCTGGATTCGCAAGCCGTTACTTGCCAATCACAAAAACCATCCCTAAAGCCATGATTCCGATTGGAGCCAAACCAGTGATGCAGCTTTGTGTCGAGGAATGTGTCGAAGCTGGGATTGATGAGATAATCATTGTGGCTACCCCGAATACTAAATCTAAGGAAATTTACGATGACTATTTCCATGGAAAAGCCGAGAATGTTAAGGCTCTGCTTGAAAAACAGGGCAAATCAGAGAGATTTGAACCGGTTGAACAGGTTCTTCAGTTTCCTAAGATTACAGTAATTGAACAAGATGCAACTCTACCTTACGGTAATGGTTCGCCAATTGTCTCAGCGAAGAGCTTCGTGGAGAACGATGAGGCTTTCGTCGTGCTTTACAGTGACGATTTAGTCTTAGGGCAAGGCGATGTGAAGACTTTGATTGATACTTATCACGAGAATCCAAAAGCCAAGGCCATCATTGCGGCACAGGAAATGCCAGAAAGTGTCTGGAATAAATACGGCATGATTGCCCTTAAGGAAAATGGCACCCTGTCACATATCGTTGAGAAGCCGAAGACACCAGAACTTAGCCCTAGTAACTTGACTAGTTATGGGAGATACCTGCTAACCCCAGAAATATTTGATTACTTGTTGCCATCCAATACTGGCCTTGATGGTGAACTTTGGACTGTGGATGCAATCACGAAGCTCGCTGAGCACGGCGACGTAATTGTGGCAAAAAGCCGTGGTAAATGGATTACTACAGGTGATCCCAAGAACTACTTCCTGGCACATCTAGAATATGTGCTTTCGGAAACTGATTATGGTGAAGATATCATAAAACTAGTTAAAAAATATATGAAAGGAGAAAAATAATAAATGAACGTAGCGGAGTGGATAATTGTTGCAATTCTTAGTACTACCCTAATGGTACTATTAATTCTAGCAATTGTGCTAATCGTGAAATTAATTGGTCTTAGCAAGGAAGTTGAAAAAGTTGTAGTCGAGGGGCAAGACATCGCCAAGAATGCCAACGGAATTGTCTCCAATGTAAAGGGGATGACTTCAATCGGTGGCACCATGGAAATGTTTGTAGATAAATACATCAATCCGAAATTGAAAAGTATAATGAAAGAAAAGGAGAGCAAGAAAAATGAGCGAAAAGACTAAGAGTGGAGCAGGAAAGTTTTTCCTAGGAGCAGCCCTCGGTGCGATTGCGGGAGCAATTGCAGGAGCGTTTGCTTCGAATAGGTGCAGTGAAAACGAAGAAGAAATCATGGACGACATGGACGACTCCGGAGAGGAGATGGAAGAATCAGATGCCGAGAAGGTCGAGGAGCCTAAGCAAACAAAAGCAGCAGAGAAGAACAAAAAACCTGACGTTATCGCAAAGGGTGCCGAGAAAGTAAAAAAGACCGCTAAAAATGCCTGAAGCTCGGTTAAAACCAAGTGATTTCGTACATCTGCACAACCATACACACTATTCTTTACTTGATGGACTAACTAAAATACCTGAGCTGGTCAAGTTCGTCAAAGAGGATGGCATGGAAGCCGTGGCCGTGACTGACCACGGTACTATGTCTGGATTAGTTGAGCTATATAAGGAGTGCAATGATGCTGGAATTAAGCCAATCTTAGGATTGGAGGCTTATGTTGCTGCACGCAAGATGACCGACCGAGACCCAGCGCATGACAAACAAAGATTTCACATCACTTTGTTAGCTATGAACAACCAGGGGTTCGAGAATCTCTGCCGGATCATGAGCAATGCCGAGATAAACGGAAAATACTATAAGCCCCGTACTGACCATGATGAGCTGAAAAAATATAATGAGGGGATTATTTGTCTGTCCGGCTGTATGGGTTCGGAGATTTCCGAGGCGATTCGAGCAGGGGATAACGAGAGAGCTTTGAAACTAATTGATTGGTATCGTAATGTTTTTAAGGACCGATTCTATCTTGAAATGCAAGACCATGGCCATCCAAAATCATCCACCCATTCAGCGGAGCAGAAGAAAGTCAACGATTGGCTGATGGCACACGCCGAAGAACTGAAGCTACCACTAGTGGTGACCTGCGATGCCCACTATTTAAGGCACGAAGACCAGGATGCGCATGAGGTGCTACTTTGTATTGGTACTGCGGCGAATCTGTCCGATACGAATCGTATGACCTTGAAGGATTACGATCTTCATGTCATATCAGCACAGGAAATTATTGCGCACTGGGAAGACACCTGTCCGGAGGCTGTGAGAAACACTAAGAGAATCGCGGAACAATGTAATGTAGATCTGCAACTTGGGCGCATTTTAATTCCGAAGTTCCCGGTGCCAGATGGCGAAGACGAGAAGACCTACCTAGATAAGCTGGTTTTTCAGGGGTTAGTCTATCGTTACGGAGATAAGAAGCTGGACGAGACTGTAGACTTATCGGTAACAGAGTGCCGTGAAATTCTCACCAAGGTCGACGAAGGACGTGATGAGCTGCATAAAATTCTACCCCGAATTGATTATGAACTGTCGGTCGTGGACAAAATGGGTTATAATGGTTATTTCTTAATTGTACAAGATTTTATCAACTGGGGTAAAAGCCAAAGAATCGTCTATGGCCCGGGGAGAGGTTCGGCGGCGGGCTCCATCCTAGCCTATGCACTACGTATTACCGAGCTAGACCCTTTGAAATATGATTTACTTTTCGAGCGTTTCCTAAATCCTGACCGAATTAGTATGCCAGATATTGATACGGATATCCAGGACACTAGGCGTGATGAGGTCATCCAATACTGTTCGGATAAATATGGATTCAACCGTGTGAGCAATATTGCAACTTTTGGTAAGATGATGGCCAAAAACGCCGTGCGTGATGTGGCAAGAGTACTCGAAGTACCATACCAGGAAGCAGACCGGCTTGCTAAAATGGTACCGGATCCGGTACAGGGGCACCATGTTCATCTCGCGGATGCGATTAAGGATGTGCCGGATCTAAAACAGGAATATGAGACCAATCCAACCTCTAAAGAAGTGATTGATTTTGCTTCGCGGCTTGAAGGTACCATCCGCAACCATGGCGTACATGCCTGTGGGGTGATTATTGCACCCGATGATTTAGTGAAATTCTTACCGCTCGAAGTTTCGGCGAAAGGTCCTATCGCGGCCCAATTTCCGATGGGTCAAGTCGAAGAGTTGGGGCTACTTAAAATGGATTTCCTGGGACTTTCCAACTTGTCAGTGATTAATAATGCTTTAAGAATGGTGCGAAAAGTTTATAAAGAAGATGTCAATATGTACTCTCTGCCGCTTGATGATCCTGAGACTTATGCTTTGCTACAGAGAGCTGAGACTACTGGCGTATTCCAGCTTGAATCGGCCGGAATGAAACGATATCTCCGCGATTTGAAGGCATCGTCTTTCGAAGACATCATCGCTATGGTAGCATTATACCGTCCGGGACCAATGCAATTTATCGACTCATTTATTCGTCGCAAACACGGCGAGGAAGAAATAACTTATTTACACCCTGGGCTAGAGAATTCTTTGAAAAGCACTTATGGTATTATGATTTACCAAGAGCAGTTCATGCAGATTTCCAAGGAATGGTGTGGATTTACTGGTGGCCAGGCAGATACTCTGCGTAAGGCAGTAGGGAAAAAGAAGATTGATTTGATGAAGAAGGTAAAGCCTGAATTCATTAAGGGCGCAGTGGAGATTGGCGGAGCGACCGAGGAAATCGCAGAAACTTTCTGGTCGCAGCTGCTAGAGTTTGCTAACTATTGTTTCAATAAGTCACATGCTGCGTGTTATGCCTTAATTGCCTACTGGACAGCGTATTTGAAGGCACATTATCCGGATGCCTTTATGGCGGCTCTAATGACGGCCGACATGCGCTGGACTGATCGACTTGCGATTGAAATGGCCGAATGTAAGAAAATGGGGCTAAAGGTCCTCGGGCCAGATATCAATCAGTCCTACGGCGACTTCGGTATTGTGGGCGGAGAAAATACAATTAGATTTGGGCTGTCCGGAATAAAAGGGATGGGCAAGGCCCTAGTGGAAGAGATCGTGATTCCGGAACGCGATAAAAATGGACCTTTCAAGTCGGTGTGCGACTTCGCAAAAAGGGTAGATTCGACCAAATTTAATAAAAAATCCTGGGAGGGCGCGATTAAGACCGGGGCTTTCGATCGATTTGGATTCTCGCGCTCAGATTTATTATTCAATCTCGAAGCAGTGCAAGCCTACGGCGCTAAGATTCAGAAAGATGTCGGCTCGGGCCAGACTGATTTATTTGGCATGATGGGCGAAGCGGGGGCGGTACCAGAGGTGGAGATTAAGCCGGCGCCCGTACAGCACCCGGAAAAAGAGCAGCTCCTGTGGGAGCGTGATTTGATGGGGCTATACCTATCAGCACATCCTCTGGATAAGTATGACACGTATTTCGAAGAACAGACCCATCCGATGTCTATGATTACGGCAGAGAATAATAATAAAATGGTCACTATTGGTGGAATCATTACGGCGGTGCGGACAATTTTGACGAAGAAGGGTGACAAAATGGCCTTCGTCAAGATCGAAAACAAGGCTGGCGAAGCTGAATTTATCGTCTTCCCGTCGGTTTTTGCGGAATGTGGGGGTAAGCTTGAAGTAGATAACGTAGTGAAGGTTCGAGGTAAAGTGAATGCGACCGATCGGGATGGCAATATTACCTCAGATGTCAAATTGTTAGCAGAAGCGGTCGAATCAATCTCCGACGATACTTTATCATCTTATACCCCTACTGGGACTAAACTAGCAGCCCCAACCATGGCACCAAGCGCCAAGCGCAGGGGGCGCACTTCGGCAGAGAGGGTTTATCATGGCAAGGGTGGTAATTCGGGAACCGATAATGGGTCTTCGGCGATTGAAGATGCGCCACGGATTCTGAAGGAGCCGCCAAAGGACCCACGGAAAGAGAGGATTTATATATTGATTGAGAATCCTGCTGATACGGAGATTCTAACTGCGATACGAAGACTGGCGGATATCTATCTGGGGGTCCAGGAAGTAGTATTGGTTTTAAAAGAAGGGGGTTCGAAACGACCTCTACGAATGCCATTCAGGGTAGATGCATCGGATGAGCTACTGACGAAGCTGAGAGAGCTAGTCGGAGGAGAGAAGGTAAAGGTGGTATAATTAGGGGTATGAAGAAGAAAAAAATCCCAGATTCGGTCACGTTAAATCGCAAGGCTAGATTTGATTATATGCTTGGCGAGGAGCTTTCTGTTGGGATGGTACTAGCTGGACCCGAGGTGCGCCTAGTTCGCGATCATCATGTACAGCTTAAGGGATCGTTTGTAACAATTCGGAATGGGGAGCTCTGGCTTAATAATCTGACTCTCGGTGCAGAAACGGCGCGAAACATTAAACTTCTCGCAACACGTAGGCAGATTTCAACGCTAGAGCGCGAGAAGGTAGCTGGGTCAACCATCGTACCAGTAAAGCTACTTGGTGGTGGTCGCCATATCAAACTGGTGATTGCGGTTGGGAAGGGTAAGAAAAAATACGACAAGAGGGAAACCATTAAGAAACGCGATTTTGAAAGGGGTAAATATGCTTAGGATTTTTTCTTGGAATGTGAACGGACTAAGGGCGGTGATTCGTAAAGGGGCTTTGACTCGTTTTATAGATGAGTGCCAACCTGACATCCTCTGTCTGCAGGAGACGAAGGCGAAGCAGGGGCAGGCAGAAATTGATTTGCCAGAATATGAAGAATTGTGGAATTCGGCAAAGCGACCAGGATATGCCGGGACGGCGATTTTTACCAAAATTAAGCCACTATCGGTGCGCTATGATTTGCCGACCGAAGTGGAATTTGCCGACCAATTCGGTGACCCTTTGACGGAAGGAAGAGTACTAACGGCAGAATTTGAAAAGTTTTTTTTAGTTAGTGTGTATACGCCAAATTCTAAGAATGCCCTGGAGAGACTGGGGCTACGTGAGAAATTATGGGACCCGGAGTTCTTAAAATATCTGAAATTATTAGAAGAAACCAAACCGGTGGTAGTATGCGGGGATTTTAATGCGGCGCACGAGGAGATTGACATTGCCAGGCCGAAGACCAATCATCACTCGGCGGGGTTTACTGATGAAGAGCGACAGGGGATCACGAGTTTAATTACGGCGGGATTTATCGACACTTTTCGGTTCCTAAATCCGGATTCAGTACGGTATACCTGGTGGTCGCATTGGGGACATGCGCGCGAAAATAACGTAGGTTGGCGGATCGATTATTTCTTCATTTCAAAGAGTCTAGAGAAGAATCTGAAGTCGGCAGAAATTTATGAAAACATACTCGGCTCGGACCATTGCCCCGTGTCGATAGAATTGGAGTTTTAGACGATGGTCTTCTTCGAGAAGTTAGAATCGAACCCATATGAAGATTTGAAGTGGAACATCCCAGAACAGAAGCAGGGTACCGTAAATGTGATCGGTGGGAATCAGCAGAATTTCAAGACCGAGGTTAAAACTACCGAATTCTTAGCCGGGGTTTATCCCGTGCAAGAGACTTGGCTAGTCTTACCGGATGTCTTGAAGAAGAGTTTACCAAACTTACCGAATTTCAAGTTTTTACCCTCGACCGATACTGGGTCTTTTGCGGAAAGTCAAGAGATGCTTGATATATTTAATGCGGTAGATTATAACTTGGTGCTAGGTGATTTTTCCAAAAACTCAGCGACCGGAAAGGCTCTAGCGAGCGCAGTTAAAAGTTCCGAAAAAATGACATTTGTCACGCGCGATACGGTAGATTTACTGACAGAAAACATGCCAGAGCAAGTGTTGATGAATGAAAATTTAGTAATCATGGCATCTGTAATGCAGTTACAAAAGTTGTTGCGTGCGGTGTATTATCCGAAGATGCTTTTAATGACATCGTCGCTTATGCAAGTAGCGGAAATTTTGCATAAATTTACTCTCAGCTATCCGATAGGGATAGTGACCCTACATAATGAACAAATATTGGTGGCCAAGGATGGGGCGGTTAAGGCAGTGGAGCTAGCAAAAACTGGCTACCTAGCAATGAACTTCTGGAATGGAGAAATTGCAGCAAAAATCGTGGGTATGAATCTATATAATCCGAATCGGTTTATCGAGTCTGCAGTAGTGGCTTTATTTGAGAATTAGTGCAGCGGCGATTATTTGCGTGGGGTCTTGGTTGATTTAGCGGATTTAGTGATTTTTGTGGATTGGTTAGACTTAGCAGAGTGGGTAAGCTTTTTCTCGATATTAACCGCATCGCGGGAGACGTGCTTACGGCGCTGGCGCAAGAAGAACCAAATGAAGACGAAGATGGAGCAGCCGAAGATAAATAGGCCAATTTTTACTGGCTCTGGCCAACTGGTGGCAAAGAGAATAAAAGCATTGACAATGCCAAGACAAATTGTGTATAAATAGCGACGAGCAAGGACGATTTTCTTGGCAAGTGGGAAATTGCGGCTGGTCAGTGAATTCTTCGTACAATTATCTGGGTGACCGAAAAACTTACCATATAATATTAGTTCCAAAGTGCCGCAGATGGCAGCATAATAAATAATCACAATTAGCCCCACAATCCAATTGACTTGAAGGGTGCAGAATAATACCTGACCTGCAGCTAGGAGAACATCGGAAACTATGTCAAACTGCACGGCATATTTACGGTATTTCGGAGTCTTGTCCTTCGGAAAGGGCCATTTGCGCGCACAGGTGCCGTCGAAAGTATCAGTAAGCTCAGCAGTTAAGAAAATAATAAAAGCATTCTCGGCCGGACTACCAGTGAAGGAAATCACAATTAGAATTATGCTTAATATGAATCTTGATAGTGTTAATAAGTCTGCTAAGTATCTCATAATTAAATTATATCATTTAAAACTGTGCCCATTCATGAAGATTTTTTCTAACTCCTTAATTCTTTTTGAAATCAGGATTTCATCGCGGTGAGCGAGCATGACTTTACTCATCTTCTCGATTCGCCCCGGACGGGCAAGAAGATCATTTAGAGATTCTGCCATGGATTCTGGAGTCTCACTACGAGACATGATAAAGCTACCTTTCGGCACAATCTCCTGCATGTCGGGGTCGCAGAAGAAAACCGGCACCCCGTAGGCCTCAGCCTCAATTAGAGTCATACCAAAGGTGTCAAAATTATATGAGACTAGGACATCGAGATGAGAATTCGCGATGGCGGCGGTGAGATCCTTAAATGGTACATTACCATGGAATTTAACATTTAGGTGGTGGCGCCGAGCAAAACGCTTGGCTCGTGCTAGAGTATTGCCATCGCCATAGACATCCAACCGAAATTTGCCAGTAACTTGAGCGAGCGCCTTCAAAAATGGAATAATCCGCTTCTCACCCGAAACGCGCGAATGCCAGATAATCTTTAGTTCTTCGCCGGACTGTAGGGACTTGGCCTTCACATGAGTAGGATATTTAGAATCAGGAAAGCCGTTCGCAAAAACATGGCTCGGCTTCGTGACACCATAATGATTAAGTTTTTTCAGAAAATGCGCAGATGGCGCCAATACATAGTCGGCATAATTGGCATGATTTACCATAAGAGTCCACATCTTGGCCTTGGCGATCGTGTTTGCCAGGTAGTGATCGTGAGGAACCCTAGTCGGATGTGGCAAATACCAAGAATGGAACCAATTTAAGAGCATCGCCACGATTGTGCGAAAACCAAAGGGAATCAAATCAGCTTCACCCATATCCTCGCGGCCGTGCATGACTTGGACGGTGGGAATGTGTAGCCTGCGGCCCAGGCGCAGTCCAGCGATTGAGCAGCCGGATTCATAATGTACATAAAAAACGTCGAAATCCTTAACCTCTGGATGATTATTAAGCAGCCATTTCTCAATAATGCCAGGACGGCGCGAGACTGGAGTCAGGCCACGGAAAAATAAGCGGCAAGATGGAACTGGAAAAATATTTTGCTTTGCTAATGCCTTGAGCTCTTCTGATGATTTTGGATAACTAGTACTAAAAACATAAACCGTGTGGCCATCAGCCTCAAGAGCGACTTTTTGCGCATTGATAGAACTCACAATGCCGCCGGTTAGGTCTAAATAACAGTCAGAAAAGAAAGCAATCTTCATATTAAAATTATATCATTAATGTGATACCAATGTCATTAACTTAAGTATGCCCAACAACAAAGTACTTTCAGGACACGCTCCGGGCCGCTCTGGCCAAGTCCTTATGTTCCTGAAAGTACTTTGTCTGTTGGGCTTAAAATATACTTAAGTTAATGACATTGTAATAATGCTTAGTTTTTAGAAAAACCTGCTATAATGGGTAGTATTAATATCAAGAAGGAGTGAGGGAACGGCCCCATGACCTCCTGCCAACCTGCGAGTGCAAGGTGGTAAATCCGACCAGAAAGGAAAGATATGTTCTATCGAACAGCGGAGAGTGTCTCTCCAAAACATCCAGATAAATTATGTGATCAGATTAGCGATGCAATCCTAGATGCGTACTTGGAAAAAGATCCGAATGCAAGGGTCGCAGCAGAGACTTGTGGCGGACACGGCGTGGTGTTTGTCACTGGCGAAATCACATCAACAGCCGACGATATAGATATTCCGGCCATTGTTAAGCGAATTGCGGGTGACGACGTGGAGGTCCACACTAAAATCGTAAAACAATCTCCGGAAATTGCAGCTGGGGTTGACACTGGTGGCGCTGGCGACCAGGGAATTATGATTGGTTATGCTTGCGATGAGACTCCAGAAATGCTACCACGCGAGGTGGTTCTGGCACGCAGGTTAAATCAATTCATTTTTGACAAGTATCCTTATGATGGTAAGACCCAGGTAACGATTGCGCCGGATGGCTCGATTGATTCGGTGGTAGCAAGTTTCCAAAACGTACCATCGGATGAGCTATCACGGATTGTATCCGATTGGCTGGACCAAGAAGGATTCCTTAGCAACCGGAGCGTAAACCTTTTTTCCAAAGACATGCTTGACAATCCTGAGAAATATAAGGCTCTAATTGATGACAAAAATTCAATCCGTGCTTACATTAACCCGGCTGGTGATTGGCATCAGGGTGGGTTCGATGCCGACACTGGACTAACTGGGCGCAAATTAATTGTAGATAATTACGGTCCACGCATTGCGATTGGCGGCGGATGTTACTCTGGTAAGGATCCTTCCAAAGTGGATCGCTCAGCTGCCTACATGGCTCGCAAAATTGCTGTAGATTATTTGAAAAAACGACAGGCTAAAGAGGTACTGGTGAGATTAGCCTATGCGATTGGTTATGCGGAACCTTTGGAAAAAACTGTCGTGATTGATGGTCAGCCAGAAGAAATCGAAGGGTACGATTTGACACCAAAAGGCATTATTAGCTATTTAGATTTGAAACGCCCAATTTATGAGAAGACCGCGCGCTATGGTCATTATGGCGAAGGATTTGACTGGGACAAATAGTTGTGCCATAATATAATTATGGCAAAAAATAATAATATCAAAAGGACATTATACTATTTTTGGCAAGCACTAATGCAATACAAGGTTCGCACACTTTTATTGCTGATACTGGTGCCGATCTGGATTTTTGTGTCAAATGTGGTGGTGCCATATGGGACCTCACAAATTATTGGCAAATTATCGAGTGGAGATTTCGAGATTAGTAATTATGTTGGCATATTATTGTTGACAATCATGTCGGCTGGCGTGAATAATTTGGCGGTGATTCGAGCAATCGACTGGCTAGATTGGTCAGTCGATGCGTTGGGTGGAGAATATTTGTCCAGAATGGCGTTTATGGCAGTAATTAATCAGTCAATGACTTTCCATAATAATAAGTTTTCTGGTTCTCTGACCAGTGCAGCCAACAAATTGCCAGGAGCTTTTATTGACTTAAAATCCAATTTCGTATGGGACCTTTATCCGCTAATCCTAACTGCAGCTTATTCGATCGTAGTAGCGGCGATGATTTGTCTACCTTTCGCAGCGATTCTAGCAATCTATACGACAGTATACATGATGGTGGCGATTGTAACTTATTATAAAACTCGCAATGTAGACGAGAAGTTAGCCGATGCCGAGAACAAGCAGACTGGGCAACTAGCAGATGCTATTACTAACGAAATGTCAGTGAAATCATATGCTCGAGAAAACGTCGAGAGGGTAAGGTTTGGCATGGCGACAAAAAGGACTAAAGAGGCGACATTTAGAGTAGCGAAGGTATCTTTCTGGCGAAACCTATCGATGAACACAATCAACATGATAACTTTTGCTGGACTTCTGGTTTTAATCGTGATGAGCCACGATTGGTTTGGGCTGACGATTGCTAATATGGTTTTTCTATATTCATTATCGAACTCGCTGCTTTCAAATGTATGGACGATTAATCACATTTTAAGAGCGATTAACCGAGCATTCGGTAACGCTAAGGAGATGGTCACGATACTAGATTTGCCACTAATCATTGACGACAAGACCGACAAACCTCTAAAAGTTACGAATGCCGAAATTGATATTTCGCACATTGCTTTCCAGCACCAAGAACAGAAAGAAAAATTGTTTGATGATTTTGATTTAAAGGTGCCGGCGGGGAAAAGCGTAGGATTAGTAGGCATATCAGGTTCCGGCAAAACCACACTAACAAAGCTACTACTCAGATTTGACGATGTACTATCTGGCACTATTTATATAGACGGGCAGGACATTCGCGACGTAACACAAAAAAGCCTACGCGAATCGATCGCCTATGTGCCACAGGAATCATCATTGTTCCATCGTTCGATATACGAAAACATCGCTTATGGAAAGACGGGGGCAACGCACGAGGAAGTAATCCAGGCAGCGAAACTAGCCAATGCTGACAGCTTTATTCGTGAACTGCCAGATGGCTATAATACCCTGGTCGGAGAAAGAGGCGTGAAACTATCCGGTGGACAGAGGCAGAGAGTGGCGATTGCACGTGCAATACTAAAAAATGCGCCAATACTAATTCTAGACGAGGCAACCTCAGCACTGGATTCGGAATCAGAGGCTTTAATTCAAGAAGCCTTGGCGAATCTGATGAAGGGGCGAACCTCAATCGTGGTGGCGCACCGACTATCAACAATCGCAGGGCTAGACGAAATTGTAGTGTTAAAGAGCGGCAAAATTGTGGAGCGTGGCTCACATCAAGAACTACTAAGCGCTGGGGGTGAGTATGCTAAACTTTGGTCAAGACAGAGCGGGGCATTTATTAAGAGCAGCTAGTAGCCCTATCGGTATTCCGTAAATCAATAAAACATTTTGACAGCTTTGCTGAACTATGTTATTATTTCTAATAGGTGTACGAGAGGAAGACACAGAACATTAACTAGTTTTTTGAACCCTAAGTATGCCTTAGTTTCTGTAGTTTGCAGTCCGTGAAATGAACTGCGCACAATGAAAGGGGGACTTGCTATGACAGCAACCCAACAAAAGACCCTATTATTGGCGCCACAGGAGATGCTGAGCCGAGAATGGCGTGGTGTCTATGTGGCAAGCGAGGAGGACTTGATCGACCTCGGCTTGGACAATCTCCGGTATCTCAAGGGGTATTGGAGAAGGAAGGAGCATCGGTTGAAAGAGTTCATTTGCTTGATTCAGTCTCGGCTGGATGTAGTCGCAGGTGGTATTGATGGCGTTCGTAGAATTGCCGAAAAATACGAAAAACCCATTTTTGGCGAAGTGGGATCCTATGACGAACGAAGAGGCGAGATCGAGCCGCTCGACCTGCCATCGAAATGCAGAAAAAGCGATGCAACAACCTTCAACTTCTGCGGCTGGTGCAGGTATGCCGAAGGTGGCACGGGGCATTTCGGGTATTGGATTAACCCGAGGTGTTCGTTGCTTCCGGAGGAGTACGGCAACGGTAGTGGGGAGGGAGAATACGAGCGTACTCATTTCTTCTTCAATACTGACTGCGTTATTAGCAGCGGCACCCAGGGCGTATTAGATGTCAGTTACGACTACCTGGCTTCGGAACTCGAGAAGGCGAAATGCGAAAAAGCCAAGGTGGCAGAAAAAATTCGCTACATTGCGCGCCTCGCGAAGAAAGCAGAAAGGAAGCCGCCGTTCTCCTTCTGCCGGCCGGAGAATTTCTTTAAGCCGGGTGAAAGGATTGTATATTGCAATCCGGACAATGTCGGCCCCAAGATTGTGACCGGTATCGTAATGGACTGTCACGGATTGGGAGAGGGGCTGGTGCCAATCCATGATGATGCTAGTCATGATGACGGCATCAGTACGTGGGTCAGTTCCATTCGGCCTGAAATACTGCATGAGTGGGAGTGGAATTATCTCTTCACCCACATGAAGTACTTCAAGCTTTTCTTAATGGCAGCAAGGTACTATCTCGGAGATGAGCGGACCGCGAAGCTCGAAGCGTTCATGCTTACTTAATAACCACCGCTGCAACTAAGTACTAGATAGGGTCAAAAAGATTATACCCCCTACAGAACATCGTAGGGGGTATTTTCGTTGCAAAAAAATGGTGGGCGGGAAGGGAATCGAACCCTTACGACCTTGCGGTCACCAGATTTTGAGTCTAGCGCGTCTACCAGTTCCGCCACTCGCCCAGTGTTGCCATTATACCATAATTTAGCTGGATATGCTATAATTGACCCATGAATCCTGAAGATGGTGGGCAATCATCAAGTGAAGTGCAAAGACAGACAGCAGCCGCGATCGCCAGACGAAAAGTCCTGGCGGCTTATGCTGAGTCGGCCCAAAAATCTTTGAGAGAAACCCAACAACAAAACGCGCATATGAAGGATGAGCCGATCGTTCGGAAGATTAATTCTGAATCTTGGAGAAGATACCATTCAGCTTGGCAGAACTATTATCAAAAATATTATAGTGATTATTACTCAAAGGCAGCGAAGGATTATATCGCAAGAGAGCGTTTAAAGGATGCGCGCGAAAAAGCCGAGGAAGAAATCATGAGTTCTTTCAATCCTTCTAGCAAACAGAGTGACAGAAAAGCTGGTCTTAGCTTACATCCAGAAAAAGACCAGCGATTAAAGAAGGAAACTCAGCCAGTACATCAAGCTCAGAATTCCAATGAAGGAACGAAAAATGAAGATAAGGTTGCTGATTCTTTAAAGCAAAGAATTCAAAAACTAGCCGCAGAGAAAGCCAAGAGGTCGCGCCGGACGAGGCGTTTAATCCCGATTATGGCTGGGGTTACCGTAATGTTGGTTATTCTGTTCCTACAATATAACCGTCTAATTTTTGCACCAATTATGGCCTATGTGTCGCCGGGAAATGTGCCGATATCCCAAATTGAGGCAATCGACCCGACTATTACACAAGAAATCTCCCCTGAGCCGCGACTAATAATTCCTAAACTAAATATTGATGTGCCAATTAATTTTGGGGCCTCACTTGATCAGGTAATGGATGCAATGATAAGTGGTGTTGCCCATTATCGCATTGCGGGGGCAAGCGCTTATCCAGGCGAGGTAGGAAATTTCGTAATAACCGGCCATTCTGCAGGAGATATCTATAGCTCTCATCCGTATAAATATATCTTCTCTGGGCTTGAGAGACTAGAAGATGGTGACTTAATCTACGTGAATTATAACTCAGTTAGATACACATACAAGGTCGTGAAAAAAGAAGTAATTGAACCTTCTAATGTCGCAGCGCTCGTTTATGACACCAATAAGCCCTTAATTACATTAGTGACCTGCACGCCGCTTGGCACATCACGCTATCGTCTACTGGTTATTGGGGAGCAAATCTCACCAAGCTATGACAATGCTTCAAAGACGGATGAAGCAACCTCAATCACTACCGAGGTTGACACACTGCCATCAAACGAACCCACTTTCTTCGAAAGGGCTTGGGATTCTTTAACTGGACAATGATAATAGATTAATGTTTAACTATCCACTCGCGCACTAGATAATCATCGCTGAAATAATACAACCATTTATTATCTGTAATAGTGACCGGAAAATGACTAGAAACATTCTCGGCTAGATGACGACGGTTAAGGCCATCGTAGTCGTAGACAAATAAATTGCCGCCATCTACATCATACAACATATCATAATCAAGCCAATTATAGCCATCATTATCAGCTATCCATTCGAAAACATCACCCGCCTCCATATCGATTGCTGCTAAATGAGCACCAGATGATAATAGAATAAAGTCCCCATGATGGCCAATCTCCATATTGTCGGGATTAAAGCTGGTTATATAATCTATAGTTTCTTCAAGATTCTCCCTATCATAAAGAGTGATGGTATTACCCTCGAGGATCGCTAGGTATTTCTTGTCGTAAAACTGGATTTGGGCGACTTTGACTGGTCCAATAGTCTGAAAAAGGGAAGTCTTAGTTTTATCCCCAATTTTTGTAACTCCGATTTCGTAAGACATTGTTTGTACATCGTTAAGCTGCTCGGAGACAAAGACTATTTCATTATCGGAAATATAATAATCTGCTATCTTTTCTATGAGAACAGCCGAAAGCGATTTATCTGGAACGTCAATCTTATGTAGATTACCGTTCTGAACCACTAAAAGATTGTTGGCGGAATTATCTAGTATCTGGATATCCGAAAAGTCACTGCCGAATTCCCGAGTAATATTAATACTCTTCTGTGGATTTCTTACATCTAGTAGTAGCCACTCGATTCGAGAATCCATTTGAACTTTGCAAAGAACATGTGCCTCATCATGATCCCAGCTTGCGTTTAGAATGTTGCCAGCAAATAAACCGCTTGCTTGGTCTGACGTGGGTTCAGCCGATCGGAACAAGGAGGATATATCAATAGTGCGCGGTTTCGGGCTCTCTTCAGTTAGATTGATTAAGAGCCAATTAGTAGTATTATTAACAATAAGCAGCAAATCATTTTCTGGCGATACGGTAGCATAAATGGATTCCGGCAAGTAATAATATTCCTCTGGGGTCCTTTCCTTCAGGAATAGGCGCGGATAGTGCAATCTGTAAAGTAGGCCTTCGGTGATATTGATGGTCTTCGACCAAGAATCATAATCTTCCTTGGTTAGAGTGACAGTATGCTCGCCGCTTGCAAGTACTTTTGACGTATTTGTTCGTTGCCGCCAAGATGTTTCACCGTCGATGGCAACACTGGCGCCGGTGGGGATTGATGATACTTGGAGCATGCCTTGCCTCTCAACCTCAAAATCAGAATTAACCCAATATCCTGAGACTACTAGCGCCAGTATTATGACTGTCACCACAACGATTAGTACCATTATAGCTTCAGAGATGATAACTTTTAAACTTTTAAGTCTCTTTATTTTTTCGAGATCCATACATAATATTATAACATAATTATTATAAAAATTAATACTTGCGCTTTTCTTTTAAAGAGTGTATGATTGATAGTAAGAATAAGCGAGGTAATGATGCAAAGAACCGATAATGATATGACAGCCAAGGTGGTTCGTAGGCAAGTAATGCAGTCTACTACCCTGAATCGGCGCTATGTAAAGCGCCCTGTTAGGTGCACCGACATTTCCGCTCCAGTAAAGAGAAGTCAAAAAATCACACATTTTCGCAATGAAATGGCAGGCAGTGATGTTTGCCATAGTAAAGCTAATTCTGACATGAAGCCTGCCACCACGCACCCGATGCAGAATTTAGCGAACCAGCGGATAAAAGTAATGCGAAGTGCGACAACAAACAATCAGATTGACAGCAAGACCGGATTGGTTTCACCCAAAACCGCAAAGCAATTAAAAGACGAGGCTATCAAGAAAGCCCTCGCTACCACTTTAAAACAAGACGAAGAACAAGTGAAATCATTAAAGGATGATAATAAACTACACTTCGGGTTTGGCAGAGTACTACTGGCTTTATCCTGTGCTGCGGTGGCAGTATTTGCGATTGTTTATTTCGTAAATCTTAATATGCCGGATATTTCTCTGCGGGTGGCCGCAATGCAGACTGGTATTGAGGCTTCATACCCTTCGTATATTCCGCGTAATTATGTGTTGTCAGATATTATGTCAGAGGATGGCAGGATTACACTTAGCTTCAAGAACAGCCAGACCGACAGTGTGATAACACTGGAGGAAGAGAAGACATCTTGGGATTCTAATGCTTTGCTCGCAAATTATGTTAAGAGCGAATACTCCGACAGTTATACTACCATCAGAGAGCAGGGATTGACGATTTTTGTCGACGGCAGCAATGCGACATGGGTAAATGGCGGGATCGTTTATAGACTAGCTTCATTAAATAACGAATTAACCAAAAAACAGATAAAATCTATTGCCACGTCTCTTTAGTGTGTGGTCGTAATATATTGATACCGATATAGTGTTGTGTATTGATTGTGATTAAATTGTTCTTGCGACAGAATTGAGACGTGCTAAAGTCACTTCGCGCCCCAAAACTTCCATGGTAAGATTTAAGGCAGGACTAAACGGAGCAAAACTAATCGCGATACGGATTAGACTAAATAGCTCGGCTGGTTTTTTATTGGTCTCGGATAATAATTCATTCAACGCATCTTGCAGAGAGCTAGCATCCCAAACTTCTATAGCAGATAGTTTTGCAATTGTCTGTTTTAGCAATGTCTCAATCTCTGCCTCAGAAAGTTTTTTAATAAACTTATTCTTGAGCAGGAAATCGAGATCGATAGCAGGCTCAGAGAAGAAGTATTCTGTCATACTACGTAGATCTGAAAGCGTTTTAAGGCGATCATAAATGATGGAAAGAACTTTAATCTTATATGTATCGTCATAATTATCGGCGGTTTCTGGCCAGAAGCCGTTCGTACGCTCATAAAGGGCTTCTGGACCCTGTTCGTCGAAGATACGGCGTAACCACTGACCATTAATCCATAGCAATTTCGTTTCATCGTAGCGGGCGCCAGAATTCTGAATGCGATCAAGCGAAAACTTACTAATTAATTCGTTCTTAGTAAATATTTCCTGTTCGGTACCATCATTCCAGCCGAGACAAGCTAGATAGTTTAGCATTGCCTCGGGCAGGATTCCATCGTCGCGGTATTCGGTAACCGACTTGGCACCGTCACGTTTACCAAGCTTCTTATTACCCTGAGGGGCCAAAATATGTGGCAACGAGACAAGCTTAGGGCGCGGTAAATCCAGGGCTTCGTATAGAGCTAAATAATTCGGCGTACTAGATAAATATTCAACACCACGCATGACATGAGTAACGCCCATCTCAGCATCGTCCACAATGTGGGCAAAATTGTAAGTCGGATAGCCATCCTTCTTGATTAAAATAATATCATCCAGAACTTCCGGACCAGTCTGCATGTCACCCATCACTTCATCATGCCACTCGTAAGACTTAGGTTCCGCCTTAAACCGAAGCGGAATGCCGGGCTTCCATTCTGGCGTGTTGGTCGGACGAAAATTGCGATAAAGGAATGGGGTTTTCTTCTCATGACATTGCCTGCGATACTCTTCGATTTGCTCTGGTGAAGTAGGATCAGCATAAGCTCGCCCAGCTTCAATAAGTCTACGTGCCCATTTGTGATAAATATCCCTCCGTTCACTCTGAAAATAGGGGGCATTTGGACCGCCTACGATTGGGCCTTCATCCCAATCAATCCCTAACCATTCTAGTGTGTCTTCAATTAGTTCAGTGGCGCCCTCTACATAACGAGCACGATCGGTGTCCTCGATGCGCAGAATGAATTTGCCGTTTTTTTGACGTGCTAATAAATAAGGGTAGATAGCCGAGCGCACATTGCCAATATGAATGTAGCCAGTGGGGCTAGGTGCGAAACGCGTTACAATTTCCATATTTCTATTATAACACCGATTAAGAGGTGGGTCAAAATCTTTAGCGATTATTGGTTCTCTTCTTCTTCGTCATCATCTTTTTTGCGCTTGGCTAGGATGAAGAACACTATACCTGATGTGGCGGCAGCAGCTGAGGTAACGGCTAATCCGGTAGCAAGAGAGTTGTCACCTTCATTGATTTCTTCTGTAGTAGTGCGGCGGTTAGTGACACCTTGTGGTGCCGTATAACCTACGTAAGCATTACGGTTGTCTCCATCGCTAACCTGGGTGGTCGTGGTGGAAGTAGCGGTCGAGCCGGAACCATATGATCTAGTGTATGTATAGGTGGTAGCGCCATTAGTCGTACCGCCAGTAGTGGTGTTTACACCGCTATATTGTGGCGTTTCTTCTGGATTGGCCGGAGTGGCTGGGTCTACTGGAGTAGTTGGATTGTATCCTGGGTCAGTTGGATCTTCCTCAATCACACCTGTAACAACACTAATCACGACAGTGCCAGAGTAGGTACCGGATGCCTTTGTGACATCAGCCTTTGCACCAAAATAGATATCCCTTGAACTAACACTACTGCTTTCGGCGCTAGAAATTAAAGAGATTGGCGAGCCACTACCAACACCAACAAGAGCCTTATAGGTGCTAGAATTATTTCCAGCATCAGTGTCGTTGATTGAATAGCCCCAATAATTCGTAGGGAATGAACTCTTTGCGTAGTCGTTATCTAGAGTCGGGATGGTGCCTTTATTCTGAATATGGCTTAGTGAGGTGTCTGAAGTCTTCGTAGTCATGGAAGCAACAAAACTTGTAGCATTAGTATCTACACTAATATTGACTTTATTGCGCAAGAAAGTACCAATATCGCCAGTCGCCCATACGGAAGGGGTGGTAATTGAGACAGCTAGAGACTCTCTAACATTCACTTCAAAATCAACTGGAGCCGGAGCTGGATTTGCCGCTGATGCGATTGATGTTTGTGTTATGTAGCTCGATAGCATAACTGCTATGCTAAGAAAACTTACCGAGCTTACTATGACCTTCTTTGTAAGCATAAGTTGATTATAGCACATGTTTTTGTTTTGTGAAGGCTTTTTTGCAATTTTGTGCTAAATTGTGGAAAAAGTTATGGTTATTTTGATATAATTATAGAAAAGTGGAGTGAAAAATGGACAAAGAAACTAAATTGGATTCGCATGATGATTCGTCACCTAGTGTTGTAAATGAGCCCATAAATATGGATGACACCACAAAGAAGCCAAAGCGTGCCTGGCTAGTTTTCTTGATTGTAGGGCTAGTGGCTCTTTCTATCGGTATAGGATGTTTATTGTGGGTATTTTTGTTGAAACCTCAACCGGAAATCGCCGTAGTCGATTACCCTGTTATACCTTCAGTAAGAAGTGAGGCGGAAACTTATAGCGCTTTAACCGGACAACCACTAGCCGATGCCTCTAAACTAAATGCCCCAGTTTATTGTATTCAAACCCCTAATGGCACCGATGGGGCGCGCCCCCAGGTGGGTTTAACGACAGCGGGCGTGATATTTGAAGCTATCGCCGAGGCTGGCATTACTAGGTTTGCGGCGATTTATCAGGATCCGACTTCGGCCGTCATTGGCCCAATTCGGTCTTTGCGTATTTATTATTTACAATGGGATACCCCCTTCGATTGTACAATCGTCCATGCTGGCGGATCTGGTGATGCCCTGGAAGCTCTCTGGGCGGGTGGCTATAGAGATTTGACCGAAAATTACGCATATATGTATCGTGGAACGGCGGGAGGCAGGCTTTGGAATAACCTCTTTACGACATCTGAATATTTGAAGCAATTTAATTCAAACAATGGATACAATGAGTCAAACATTAAGGGGTTTGCCAGAATGACACCCGAGGAGTCGAAAAAATCCCGAGTCGATAGCTTGGTCACGGAGCGACTCAGTATTACTACCCCCACTGCGAAGAATACCGCAGAGCTTCAGCCTAGGGTGACCGAAATCGGCCTAAGATTCGGAGGATATTACAGCTTCAATGTAGATTATAAATATGATTTAGCTTCAAATAGATATTCGCGCAGCTACGAATCTGGCTATTCTCATGACGTTTACAGCTGTCCGGATCAAGATTTGGGCGAACGTAACCCTGAAGAGGTTTGCGAACTAACCCAAATGGCGCCAGACGTGGTAATTGCAATGGTCGTATCTGAACACCGAGCTTCGGATAATTATCACGAAGACATCGCAGCCATTGGTGCCGGTGAAGCATATATTTTCCAGAACGGCCTCGTACAAAAAGGCACCTGGAATAAGGCATCGACGGAAGAGCAAATCCGATTTTTGGACGAAAACGGCGCTGAAATTAAGTTAGCTCCAGGGCAGACGATTATCTCTGCTGTACCTGAGTATGGTAGTGTTGATTTTTAAAAAATAGCGTGCTATAATGGAGATGTGGACCTAACCCCCCTTGGGTCCACATCTTGTATCTGGCTCCTTCGTCTAGTGGTCCAGGACGTCTGGTTCTCATCCAGAAAATCGCGGGTTCGACTCCCGCAGGAGTCACCAGTGTATGAAAAGAAGCCCGAAGGGCTTATTTTTATACACTGAGACGACGCCCGGGAGATTTTCTCCCGCAGGAGTCACCAGAAATTAAAAGAAGACTCTGGAAGAGTCTTATTTTTATATGTGATATAATAGTGTTATGAAGAAAATGCCGATTGTAGCATTGGTTGGTCAGACAAATGCTGGAAAATCCAGTATTTTTAATCGTTTGGCAAGGAAAAACATTGCCATCGTGGCCCGTGAAGAAGGTACGACCAGGGATAATGTCATCACGAATATTGATGACAAGTTTTTGTTGATTGATACAGCTGGACTTAAGAAACCAACCGACGATTTTGAGATGACAATCCAGGAGCAGGTGGCCGATGCGGTCGAATCCGCCGACATTATCCTACTGGTGCTTGATTCGACGAAGTATTTCGACCACCGTGATACCAAGCTAGCTAAAGATGTACTCCGCTCTGGCAAGAAGGTCTATCTGGTTTTAAATAAGGCTGATCTGGCTGAATCTTTACCGATTAATGAATTCCGGGCTCTTGGTATCGATCCCACTAACACTTTCTATGTTTCCGCAACCACCGGGCAAGGTTTTGATAGATTGGTTTCGGTGCTGCCGGACGAGAAGATAAATACAGAACATGGTGAGCTAAAAATTGCCCTGATTGGCCGCCCTAATGTAGGTAAATCATCGCTATTTAATACACTCGGGAAGAAACAACAAGCCGTGGTCAGCTCTAAACAGGGAACGACAAGGGACATTAATCGCTTTAATATTAAATACAAGGGCAGGCAAATCGAGATTCTGGATACTGCGGGCCTAAGAAAACCTGGGAGGCGGGAGGTTGGGATTGAAAAGTTCTCTGCGATTAGGACTCTTTCGGCTATCGAGGAGTCGGATATCTGCTGTCTTTTAATTGACTCCACTGAGCCACATTCTAAGCTAGACCAGGCTCTGGCTGGACAAATTGTCGAAGCTGGCAAGGGAATTATGGTCGTTGTGACAAAATCGGATTTGCTAGAAAATGCTGAACCGACTAATTATTTTGGCGAGGAGAACGTCAAAAATCGAACCGCAGCGGATTTCTTGATTGATGCTCTGGAGAAGGATTTTGATTTTCTACCATATGCGCCGGTGATACTTACCTCATCTGAAACTGGTAAAAATGTCACTCAAATCTTTGAGCTGGCTTTAGAAATTGACAGCGCCAGGCACACTGAAATCACGACATCAGAGCTTAATAAAATACTGAATGAGGCGATTATTTCTCATGCGCCGGCTGGACTAAAAAACACTCACCCAAAGCCTAAGTATATAGTTCAGACCGATGTTTGTCCGCCATGGTTCGTGGTGTATGGGCACGAGCTCAAGCTCCTGCATTGGTCATGGAAGAGGTTTTTAGAGAGGAAGATTCGTGAAAAATACCCTCTGATGGGGACACCGATTGTGATTTCCTATCGAGATGACAATAACCCCGATAATAATAAATAATTCAATAACAATTTGCAACAGATGTGATAAAATGACCCTAGGCGGGAGTAAAATGTAAGTTCTGGCAACGAATTTATGTACATTAAAAAGGAGGGATGTTATGCAAAGTAATAGATTGTTTTACGTGGTAGACACCAACATCATCGTGGATTACGTTGACATTCTGCCGGGGAGTATGGATTATGAACCGGAAGAGCCAACAATCAATCTGCACGGAGCACATCTAGTAATACCAACTGCCGTAATTAGGGAACTATCTTCATTCAAAAAGGAGAAAAGTGACCGTGGCAAGGCAGCACGAATCGCGCTTAGGAGACTGAGGGAAATGTTTGAGGGTCGTATTTGTGATATCGAAGATATTTACAACTTACAGGCTCCGCTCTTAGTTACCGAACGCGAGCAGCTCGTTTCAGTGCTGCCAGTGCATAAGAACTTTAAAGAATGTTTGCCTTTTAATCCGTCAGATGACGACATGGATGGGCAGATTATTCTGGCAACAATGGCAGTGGCGTTTCTTGCTATGGGTTTGCCGATTGACGGGACTGCAGCCAAAAAAGACGTGATGCGGTTTTTCACCAGATGGGCATGCTCACCGAGTAGCGATGGCCGCCTGAAACAGGGTTGGCAAGTAGTGCTCCTAACTAACGATAATGGCTTGGCAATCAGAGCTAGGGAACGAGGACTAATGACCGAACGCTATGGATACAAACGCCCCGATCCTTACACTGGTCGGCGAGACATCGTAGTACCGAAGGAAGTGTTTAACGAATTCTACAATACTCAGCGGCTTGATATTGAATTCTGGGAAGAATACATGCCTTTACAGCCGAAATTAGTAGCGAATGAGTTCATTGTGATGGCACTGGAAGACGAAGAGGATTATCCGCGCGACTTTGATCCTGGCAATAATCCGTACTTCTCTCATATTGGTAAGTACGATGCCGTCGAGAAGGCAATTGTAAAGTTAAAGTACGCTAATAAATTTCCGATTCGGCTACGTAATGCTGGCCAGGCTATTTACGCGGAAGCACTGATGGATCCAGATATCGCAGCAGTACTTTGCAGAGGTCCAGCAGGATCTGGTAAGACCTATATGGCTGCCGTATATGGGTACAATGCTTGTAAAAACGGCGATTATATCGGTGTAACCGTGGTACCCTGTGAGTCACATGATGATCTTGGCGCTTTACCGGGTGATCTGGATGAGAAAATGGACCCCCAAGTCCAGCCCATCAAGAACGCTCTGCGCAATTATCTCCTGCAGGAGGATGCAAAACTGCGCAAGGATTTTGAGAATTTGCGAAAGTTCGGAATCAAGAACGAGAACGAGGAACACGAAGAAGGTAAAACCCTTAAGCAGAAGCTCAACTCAAGAGTGGACTTGATTTGGGACAACTGGTTTTCGAACATTCCGATCGAGCATGCTAGAGGGCGTGACTTCTTCGGCGAACTAGCGATCTATGACGAGTTCCAGGACCAGACAACCAAGCAGGCTGACACATTAATCAAGCGCCTGGGCGAAGACGGTAAGATTATTATCACCGGCGACATCAATCAGATTCATGCTCCTTACATCGATGCGGCCAGCAGTGGTCTCGAATTTGCCTCCAGGCAGTTGTTCGACGACCCGATGGTAGCACAGGTTTGCTTCACGGAAGATGAGGTAGTAAGGCACCGATTGGTGAAATTGGTGGCACGCCGTCAGCGAGCCAGAAAGGACTGATAATTTACTCCCGCCAGAGGATTATTAATCCTGATAGCCCCGTCATTAGACGGGGCTACTAATTTTTAGAACCACGTAAGCATTTGTTAGATGTTAGCAGATATTTTATTATGAGACTCTTATTTGATATAATACTGGCATGAAGCTAATTGTAGGCCTAGGTAACCCGGGCACGAAATATAATTTTACAAGACACAATGTGGGGTTTTTGGTGCTAGATTACTATGCTAAGATCGCTAATCTTAAATGGAATGAGACACCGAAACTCAACGCAATCTGGGGCAAGAAAGATGATACTATTTTTATCAAGCCACAAAGCTTCTACAATGAAACTGGTACAGTAGTAGCGAATTTTCTACGCTATTATAAGATTGAATTATCTGATCTTCTGATTATTTGCGATAATTTTGATCTTGGGTTTGGCCTAGTGCGCTTTCGCGGTAGCGGTTCCGCTGGGGGTAATAACGGCCTAAAATCAATTGATGCCAGTCTTAAGACTTCAGATTATGCACGAATCCGAGTCGGGACAGGGAATGATGAGTTAAGAAGGAAAATGGGTGATATTGATTTCGTCTTATCAAAATTCACGCCAGAAGAAAAGGCGAAATTGCCCGAAATACTGCAAACGACTATTGATAAGATTAACGATTTTATCAATGCTTCGTGACTATTTCAATTTAGGGTCCAATTATTGAGACCGAGCGAGCGGACACGAGATTTGATCTCGAGCAAGGTAATTGACTCATTGAATACCTCTGGTGGGAGCAGGGTACGAGCCATAATCTCCTCACCTGAACGTAAGCCCTGGCCTAGAGCTTGCAATATTTTAGTCTCGACATCATTATCACCAAATAAATTAGATTGCTTGAGCTTGTGCCTGGTTTTCAAATATTCCTCAGGAAAAAGCTCCCGCAGAACATCATCTGGCTCAGTATATGGAAGGGCGCCCTGTTGGATTAGCTTATTGCACCCCTGAGAGTAAGGGCTCGTAATGTTCCCAGGGACAGCGAAGACGGTCTTGCCTTGATTTAGGGCATGAGTGGCAGTGGAAAGGGAACCAGAACGTTCAGCGGCCTCAACTACCACCACGATATCTGACAGCCCAGAAATGAGGCGATTACGGTAAAGGAAGGAGAGTTTCTGATCGAGGCGCCGCCGCTGGTATATATGATTCATAGAAACATTATTATTCTCCGCCTCGTAGGTGACCCATTTCGTGCCATCCCAACCTGCTTCGGCGGGGCCAAGTGGAGCATCTACCTGGCTAGTGCTAGCATATTCGGATATAATAGCGCCTTTTTGTCTAATTATTTCCTTTGCTAAGGAGATATGCGCTCTGGGATATATTTTATCAATTCTGGTCCCGAGTACCGCTACCGTAACACCACCGGCTGCAAGGCAGCCACGGTGCGCAATACTATCAATACCGAAAGCCAGGCCAGATATTACGATGACATGATGACTGGCCAGCTGATAAGCTAAATCGTATGCGATTTCCTCGCCGTATTTGGTGTTGTGACGAGAACCGACGATGGCGACAGTTTTTGGGCGCTCTAGATTGCCGTTTTTTGACATATTTTCCGGCATTTTGCCATAGAAATACAATATTTTAGGCTTAAGCGCAATAGCTGTTAATTCCTCTGTAAAAATGTGCTCTTGGGGTGCAATTTGGTTGATTTTTACAGAAAAGTCTGTAGAAAGTGTTGACATAATTTCTCCTGTGTGATATAATAAGGTCAGTTGGGGCCTCAAAAAGGCTCCACACCGCACCTAAATAAGTTATAATTTCAGCTATACTTTTTATAGTGTAGCAGAAATTGCGAGCTTTTGAAACCCTTTCGAGCTTTAGAATTTCTTCATGGTTCTTTAGTTTATAAGTATTACCTCCACTTTTGAAAGGAACATTTCGAAGGCTTAGCAATCCCTCTAACCGGCGGGCCCCGATTTCGTGTGAGGTGGGTCGCGCTTCCGGGGTCTACCCGGTATCATAGAGAAGCGTTAGAGGGCCAAAATACCCTCAGGTGATGCCCACCCTATCCTGAGGGTTTTTTGGTGTTTATGCTTGCGCGGTGTGATATTATATTATATATGGCAAAAAATTTAGTGATAGTAGAGAGCCCGGCAAAAGCCCACACAATAGAGAAATATCTTGGCTCGGATTACAAGGTACTGGCATCGGTAGGACATATTAGGAAGGATACCAAAGTTGACAAAACCACTTTCGATGTGACCTACGAGATTGATCCGGAACACTCGAAAATTATCACTGAGCTTAAGAAAGAAGCTGCCAAAGCCGATAAAATCTGGCTCGCGACCGATGAAGACCGCGAGGGAGAGTCGATTTCGTGGCACTTGTGTGAGGTACTAAAGCTACCAAAGAACACCGCGCGGATTACTTTTCATGAGATTACTAAGCCGGCCCTTGATGAGGCAATTAAGCACCCTCGCACTGTGGATATGGACATGGTTTCGTCTCAGCAAGCGAGACAAACTCTGGATATGCTTGTAGGCTATGATTTATCTGATATCGTGCGGAAGAAGGTGCCTGGGGCAATTTCGGCTGGACGCGTGCAATCACCGGCACTACGCCTAATCGTGGAGCGCGAGAAACAGATTGAGGAGTTCGATACGAAATCTACTTATAAGATTATGGGGAATTTTGCCACTGCTAGAAACGATGGCAACTCGTCTGCCCAGACTTTAGTCGCAGCCTACGATAACAAGGCCCCCGAGACCGAAGAACAAGCCAAATCTCTGCTAGAATCACTAATCAAGACCGACTATGCCGTAATAGATGTCGAAGAGGCAGAAGGGAATAAAGCCAATCCGGTACCCTTCACGACCGCGGCACTCCAAATTGAAGCCAACGCCAAACTTGGCTTTTCGTCCCGCACTACGATGAGCGCGGCGCAGGGCCTCTATCAGGCAGGCCTAATTACCTATCATAGAACCGATTCTTTAAATCTATCCTCTCAGGCAGTCGGAGCTATTGCTAAATATATAGAGGAGACTTTTGGCAAGAATTACCTTAAAGTACGTCATTTCAAGACCAAGGATGCGCAGGCTCAGGAAGCACACGAGGCTATTCGGCCGACTGATGTGTTTAGAACTGCGGCCGGTAAGAATAATTACGAGAAACGACTTTATGATTTAATTTGGTCTAGGACTGTAGCGACGCAAATGGCTAACGCCAAGATTGCCAAAACCACTATTCATATCGGAGCTAATAACACTAACCCTCAAGCTACTTTCACTGCTAAGGGGGAAGTGGTAATCTTCGATGGATTCTTGAAGGTTTATGGTAAATCTAAAGATCTTGAACTGCCAAAAGTTAAAAAAGCTGACAAGCTTGATTGTCTGGAACTTACTGCAAAGCAAACTTTTGCAAAACCACCGACAAGATATACCGAAGGTTCGTTAGTGAAGAAACTCGAGGAGCTTGGCATTGGACGACCATCAACCTATGCCACAATCATGACGGCCATTCAAGCGCGTGGATATGTAGTAAAAGGCGAATCGGAAGGAGAAGAGCGAGAAGTAGTGGAGCTGAAAGCGCGGGCTAGTAATAAAATAACGCGGTCAATCGTGAAGGAGAAATATGGCGCCAATAAAGGTAAATTAGTGCCAACGCCGATCGGTGAGCTAGTTTCAGGTTTTTTGATTAGTAATTTCAAGAATATTGTCGATTATAAGTTTACGGCGAATATCGAGAAAGATCTAGACCTTGTAGCCGATGCCAAATTAGAACGTATTAAGATGTTGAAGGATTTTTATGGACCATTTAGAGAGACGGTACTAGCCGCGAATGGAGTGGAACGCTACAATAATGCACGGCTTCTAGGTCATCATCCAGAGACCGGTCAGCCAATCTATGCCAAGATTGGGAAACAGGGTGGTTTTATTCAGCTGGGAGATAATAGCGATAAAAAAGAAGATACAAAACCGCGCTTCGCGCCCCTGCCTAAGCGAAAATCCGTTAAGACGGTTACCTTAGAGCAAGCATTGAAACAGTTGGAATTACCTTCTCTTCCGCGCCTGCTCGGGAAAGCCCCAGACGGGGTCGAAATAATTGCCGCCAGTGGGCCATTTGGGCCATATCTAAAAGGAGGCAAGTATAATATCGCTGTCAAAGATATGGATCCCTATACTATTACTTTAGAGGAAGCCCTGCCGTTCTATAAATCCAAAGTTGACTCGATTATCGCAGATTGGGACGATGTTATGATTATCAATGGAGCCTATGGACCATATGTAAAGGGGCCAGGGCGCCGTAATAACGTAAAAATCCCTAAAGACATTAATCCGAAGAAGATTACAGAGCAAGAAGCTCGCAAAATGCTCGAAGAAAAACCCAAAACTAAAACCAAGGCCAAGACCAGAAGGGGAGTGCGTGGCGGCAGGAAAAAGACTACAAAAACGTCTAAAGCCAAGAAAAACTAAATAGTTTTACATAATCGTTTTTGTACCTGACAATTATTTTACAATGTTTTTCTGATTATGTTTATGTTTTAAATATTTTTTTTAATATTTGTAAAAAATATGCTACAATATTGAAAGGGAAAAATGAATATTATAGTTGACATATTGCTTATAATATGTTATTATAGTAGTAAGTGATAACATTAACAGGGGAAAATAAGGAAAGATATCGATGGATCAAAATGCAGAAATCTTGAAAAAAGCAATTTCTGGAAGCCTGAAAATCATAGAACAGGACCGAGAAAAAGAAATCATATCTCGTCGCTTTGGCCTGACCGGCAGAAAAGAGACACTCGAACAAATTGGCGAAATGCTTTCTATTACCAGGGAACGTGTCAGACAACTAGAAAAAGCTATCTTGATTCGCCTGCAGATTACTGCTGAAGAAAACCAAATTCCCGAATTAAATGCCGCCGAAAAATTACTGATTCGTAACCTTACTGAGATGGGCAGAATTGCCAGGGTTTCGGCCCTAGCCGATAAGATTTATGGGCGTAAGGCAACTACCCGCGAACAGACCGGCATTTTTTTCATAGCTACTTTCTCCAAGAATCTTACGATTATTGATGAAAATGATAAGTATTTTGCTTCGGTTGGGATTGCTGACTACGGTAATAGTCTAGAGGTCAGGACAAAGGTGGATGAGATTGTTAAGCTAATCAAGGCCAACAAAGAGCCTATGACACTTGACGAGCTGGACGAGAAGCTAAACTACGAACATCCAGACTATATTAAGGCTATGGCTTCAATTTCCAAGTTACTGGCGCACCTAAATGACCGCTGGGGTTTGGCAAAATGGCCCTCAGTGAACCCTAAGAATATCAGAGATAAAATTTATGTCGTCCTGGAGACCAAGAAAGAACCGATGCATTTTTCTGATATTGCAAAAGAGATTAGAGAATCAAACTTTAAGCGCAAAAACGTCACAGTGCAAGCAATCCACAACGAGCTCATCAAAGATGCTCGCTTTATATTAATTGGACGGGGAATTTACGCATTATCCAGTTGGGGCTATAAAAAGGGAACGATTGCCGACATCATTAGATTAATCCTAGAGAAATCCGAAAAGCCGCTGACCAGAGAAGAAATTGTAAAGCAAGTTTTACACATGCGAAAGGTAAAAGAAACAACTATACTACTTAATTTGCAAAACAAAAAGCTATTTAAGAAAGTAGACAAAAACTTATATACTCTAGCGTGATATATGATAAAATAGAAGCATGGAAGCGATTTTACATTTTATTTTAATGCCAGTATTCTGGGTTCCAGTGGTAGGCATCTTGGGGGTTTTGACATTTTTGAATTATCGGAAGTTGCATAAACTAAAGATACTTAATGTCGATTCGGCCCTATTAATGCTGGAGATACCCCGAACCAACGACAAGAAGGAGCTAGCCGCAGAACAGCTATTCGCCTCGCTACATGGTATTTTGCGCGATAAACAGGAGCTGAGAAGCTCTGGTGGGATACAGGAGCATTTATCCTTCGAGATTGTGTCTACGGCTGGACAGATTCGTTTCTATGTGTGGGTACCGAAAATCCTACAGAGCTTTGTAGAGGGGCAGATTTATTCCCAATATCCGACCGTGCAGATTTATAAAATGGATGATGATTATGTCGATAACAGGGAAAAGTACCCTGTTGCATATTCGGCAGAATTGGGACTGATAGATAACGATGCCTTACCGATTAAGACTTTCGAAAATTTCGAAGTCGATCCTTTGGCTGGTATTACTGGGACTCTGGCTAAGCTTAGCCCAGACAACTCAGAAGAACTGTGGATTCAAATATTGATTAGGCCAATTCCTGATGACTGGCATAAGAATACGACTGATAAATGGATTAGGCGAGTCAAGGCCGGAACGAGGTCACTACTCGGTAGCACCGGGATCGATTGGACTTACATGGGAGAGATTCTCTTAGCCCTCTTCCGTCCACCAGCAGGAGGCACTGATTCTGAGGTAAAGGTTGAGTTGTCTGAACGCGACAAGACCCGTATTGCAAAGGCCGAAGAGAAGGCGACTAAGCTTGGTTATGAAGTTAAGATTCGTTTGGCCTATTTAGGCCAGAACGAAACCGATGCCAGGCTCAATATGCAAGCTCTGGTCGGAACCTTTAAACAATTTAATTCTACCAATCTAAACGGCTTTAAGCAGCTCGGTGGAAGCTTCAATAAAAACGACCTAGATGCTTATAAAATGCGACAATTTTCTAACCGTGGCTTCATTCTCAATATCTCGGAGCTTGCCTCGGTGTATCATTTACCACATACGTCGGTCGAGACACCAAATATCGTCTGGGCTTCGTCGAAAACCGCGGAGCCACCAGCGAAACTTCCTCTACTAACCGGAGACGTATCTAATGATGAAAACATTTCGGCGTTTGGCCTGACTAATTTCCGCGGCATTAATCACCAATTTGGATTACTGCGCCGCGATCGTTCACGTCATATCTACATTATCGGACAGACTGGGGCCGGGAAAAGTGGTCTACTTGAGCTCTTGGCGCTCTCAGACATATTCTACAATCAGGGATATTGTGTCATTGATCCGCATGGGGATTTTGCGATTGATAATCTAAGGTTTGTGCCGGAGTCGCGCGTGAAGGATGTAATATATTTCAACCCGGCAGATACGGCTTTTCCGGTGGCATTTAATCCACTCGAAGTCACCGATCCTGCCAAGAAGCCAAACATCTGCTCTGAAGTGATTGGCGTGCTTAAGCGAATGTTCGGTGATTCCTGGGGACCGAGGCTAGAGCACATATTGCGCTATACTCTGCTCGCCCTGCTTGACCGACCTTCGACTACACTTCTGGATATTTCTAGGTTACTTACTGATAAGGATTTCCGCAAGGAAACCCTGGACTACTGTCAAGACGTGACAGTCTTACAATTCTGGAAACACGAATTTGGTCAATGGAACGAAAAGCAGGTCAACGAATCGATTGCTCCAGTTCTAAATAAGGTCGGGGCCTTCACGGCCAATCCGATTATTCGTAATATCATCGGTCAGCCTAAATCATCGTTTAATATCCGCAAAATTATGGATGAAGGTAAGATTTTAGTAGTTAATCTATCTAAGGGTCTTATTGGTGAGGATAATGCTGCTATTCTGGGGGCATTTCTCGTCACCAAGGTACAGCTTGCCGCTATGTCGCGCTCGGATATTCCTGATGTAAAAGATAGGCGACCTTTCTATCTATACGTAGATGAGTTCCAAAATTTCGCGACCGATTCGTTTGCGGTCATTCTGTCTGAGGCGCGTAAGTACGGCTTGAATCTCACAGTAGCCAATCAATATGTGGCACAAATGACCGATTCGGTGCGCGATGCGGTATTTGGCAACGTAGGTACGACTATTTCATTCCGAGTCTCGGCCGACGATGCGCCGGTGCTAGTAAAACAATTCGAACCGACCTTTGAGGAATCTGACCTGATTCAGCTCAACAACCGCCACTTTATTATCTCAATGATTATTAATGGCGAAAAAGCGCCGGCTTTCTCTGCTACTACCCTATCGATACCAGATACGCCATCTGATAACTTCGATGCCATCATCGCCCATTCTCGAGAATACTATGCCAGACCAAGGCTCGAGGTCGAGCGTGAAATTCGCGAGACGATTGAGCAATCCGAGAAGTACAAGAAGGAGTTAGCTGATTCAGGGCGACAGGGAAGTGAACCCAAATTAGTGATCAACTCTAAAGCTAAACCAGCTCCAGGGACGACTGGACAGAAGACAAAGGGCTTTACCGAACATATACCGAACACTAATTCTCCGAAGTCGCGAGCAGATTTAATGAAGTCCGGACTAAGCCCGAATGCGGCTGAAGGTAGAAGCAGTATGGGATTAAAAGATCTTGCTAATCTAGTCGCAGAAAAAACTGAATCCGAAAAGGAAACTGCTAATAAACAAGAGTCCGCCAGCCAAGCCAACCCGGATAAGAAAGGGAAACAAACTGATAAAAAATCTCATGCCAAGAGGAAGAAAAAGCATCGCAATAAGAGGGCTACCCCTGTTGAGAGCAAGAATTCCCCTTCTTCTTCCCCTGTTCGTCCAGAGATAGAATACCAGGAAAAGTCGACCGTCACCATCAATCCATCCCATGAATCTCTACCCCTGTCTACCCCTGTTAAACGGACTGAGGACTTTGCACCTAAGGATAATTCGGTTGACGGATTTTTAAGTGTAAAACACTAGATTCTTTAGAATCATACGAGAAGAGAAATAGAATTAAGAATTAGACTTTGAAAAGGTTAGAATTTTGGAGGCAAAAATCAGCCGCGACATGCTTCATTACAATTATAGTTTTAATGTCGCACAATACACATTTTTAGACATAAGCACTTTGGGTTTGGGACGGTTAAGTTATCGTGAGTCGTGATAGCAAGTGGTCTTTGATAGGTTATTTAAGAAACTAAACAAGATTTGTTATGTTGTGATTATTATCAAAATCCCAGTGCATGAGCGCTCAACCTGAGTATTTGATAATGTATTAGCACGTAATTGGGCACCAGGTTGATAAGTGAATAAAGGATAAAGCAGCCAACGAGTAAGGCGCGAACGCCTGACGGATTTTGTAATAATCACAAGCAGAACAAGTCCAGTTTCTTAAAATACCCTATCAAAGACCCTACAATTATTCGATAACTCCTTAAGGGTCCACGGTCGTATTTAGTCGGCTTTTGGCCATTTTTGCCAAATTCCGCCAGATTTTGTTGAATTTGACTTTTCCCCGTTTTTATTTCCCTATTTGTCTTTTTTCCCTGTTTTTGCTTATGCCTGACATATTAATATCTATCGAGGCTCGAAAAAGTTAGAACAAAAACCGAACATAAAACAGGGCATTACGGAATTACACTCTAGAACAAAAACCGAACACTGCCCTGGCTGAAACAATCCCCTGGCTGAGACATCCAACACTTCCCTAAGCGATACATGATATGGTGGAGAGTGTGGGGGACAATAATTATTTGATTGGTGGGAGAAAGGATAAAAAGATGGGCAGAGTAGAAACAACAATTAACACATACCCGGACATCTCTATGAAGAGGTACCGGCAATACAAACTAAAGCTTAGGAATCTAGAGCGAGTAAATTGCGACACCGTAATGATGATTCCCTGCGCCGGCAGCAAGAACTGGCACGAGTTAGCAGAGCATTCGGCGCTTATCTACTATTACGAGGTGTGCTCCAAACTGAGACGTAAAATAAAATTCTATGCGGATACCCTGAGTCTCTATGATCAATACAAAATCGGTTATATCCGGTCACTAGGAGTAGAGACAATACGAGAGAATCTGAAGAAAGTGGAGCTATACAAGTCGGAATCAAAAGAGGGGGACCTGATAGTGTTTCAACTAAAAACCAGGTTCTCGCGAAAAAGATTCCAGGAAATGTACGAAATGGAGATGGCGAGACGACAGGAAAATCTGGCGCCGGAGCCAACTGGGCTGCTGAGCCCAAAGCTTTACCAAATATTAGTACAGCTGTCTCGCCACCTTCATAGTTTATGTAATCAGCACTTAGATAAGTTGTCTAGTCAAACCAATGGAGCGGATATCATAAGGCTAATAGATGGGACTCTAGAGTTATATTACCAAGTAGCAATGATGTCGGTGAAGCCGGTTCCAAAAATCATCGAGAAATACACCGAAATGCGTAAGGCGATTTACGCCCTAATGGTTAAGATTCGAGTGCTGGGCGAGATAAGCTTGTGGGATCCGGAGCTGTGCTCCAAAATCACGGAGCCGCTAGCACAGGCGAGGGATTTAGTCGAGCAGGAGCTCCGTAAATTGCTGAAAGAAAACCGAAAGAAGGGCGACAAGCGACAAGACAAGGATGGAAATGCGACGAGCAAAGATAAGATCAGGCAAGATGGCGCAAAGGAGCAAGATGAAACAGGCCAATCTAGATAAAATCATAGCGGAGCTCGAGAAGGTAGGCATGCGAAATTGGCTAATGAGAGCTTTTACTATAGCCTTCTTAGAGGCAAGAAGGGGTAAGCTTAGAACTTTCAATGAACATGCTTATGAAGTAAGATGGACGGAGAATATTCCGAAACTAGTAGATGCGGTGATGGAGCGTTATTATCGCCCAAGCGGATCGATATCATTTATTGTACACGAGCCGATGATGAGAGAGATCTTTGCGGCACCTTTTGTAGACCGAATTGTACACCATTTCTTGTACGAAATGCAGGCAGGTTGGTGGGACAAGAGGCTGATCGAGACATCTTATAGTTGTCGTGAAGGCAAAGGCACGCTCTATGCCGTCTTAAAGACCCAAGAGATGATGCGACAAGTGTCACATAACTTCCAGGAGCCCGCCTATTATATCAAATTGGATATCCAGGGCTATTTTATGTCCCTGCCACGAATGAAGCTCTATCGGCGAATTCAGTGGGGGTTACGGCAGCAATTTGGTCCTTATCTTCACTCTGGCGCAGCCCATCAGCTTTTCTTGGTGTGCGATTACTTGTGGTGGCAAGTGATATTAGATGACCCAGTGAGTAAATCGCGAAGGCGGGGACTAATAGAAGATTGGAAAATACTGCCAGCGGAAAAGAGCCTATATGCACAACCAGAAGGGCAAGGTATAGTGATCGGTAATCTGACCTCACAAATGGCATCAAATATCTATTTGGACCAGCTCGATCGATTTATTAAGTTCGAACTGGGATACAAGTATTATGGACGATATGTAGATGATTTCATGATGCTAATGCCAGAGGAGCGGTACGAGCAAGCGAAGCAGGACATAAAGGTGATTGAGCGATATCTGAGGGAGGAATTATTACTGACTTTGCATCCAAAAAAGCGTCAATGTCAATCAATCTATAAGGGGATACCATTTGTGGGGGCGCGAATCTATCCGCATTGCATCTTCCCTTCTAATCGCTTGCAACAAAAGCTAGATCACTTATTGCACACGATCGCAAACGGCAAAGAAATTAAAAACGCGACAGCCATATCGTATTTCGGGTTTCTAGAGCATTGCAATGCCGACAAGTTTGCGAAAAAGTTGTTCGAGAAATATGGGCTAGATTATAACCTGTATCTGGAATTAATGAAGCCCCAAGAGGAACGCCGAAGCTGGAACGAGATTATTGACGAGCTAAGAAGGCGTGGTAGAATGAGGTAGGGGGTCATCGGAGAGCATTACTAGGTTTTACAACTGTAGTAAGGATCGGCGGGGGCGATCCTGAAGTGATACCTCTGGCTGATGACTGGCACGGAAATCGGATGGACTCACTCCTGATCCAAAAGATCAGAAGTTCAATTGATAATTACTGCCTCTAAGGAGGTTGTAATAGTGGAGAGGTCCTGATAACCCGCCGTTAGTGCGGTTTTCGCTCGCTCGGGCAACGTCAACTCTAGTACGCTCTACAATTTCAGTACGAACGGGAACTATTGGTCTAGCTCTGCTCAGTCCAGTAGCCAGGCGTACAACCTGAACTTCAATTCAGGCGAATTGTACCCAGCGAACCGGAACAACCGCAACAACGGGAGGTCAGTGCGTTGCGTAGCTAGGTAGCGCGTGTCCGTCTTCGTTTGGGCTTTTTCAGCGATTTCCATTAGGCCAGATAACGTGAACGCTTCTTGCGGTGGCGTCGGAAAAAAGCAACGATGCCACCGATAAAAGCAGCAAAGATAAGGGTCACCGTGACCATTAACCAAATAGGGCAGACGATAACCTGGTGAGTCTCAGTAGAGTATTGACCCATATAGTCAACCGATTGAGTAACTTCATAAATGCCGATTGGGAAAAGGCCGGAAATGTCACGGGGGATTTCTTTAGTGGTGCCAGGCATGATAATGTCATCCAAGGTGTTAGACTCATCCTTCTCGGCATAAATTTCCTCGCCGGTGAGGGCGTTTCTTACTAAGACGGTAACATGGACGGTCTCATGGATGTTACCATTATTATCAACGCGCACAATGGCAGAAAGTGGAACGTCTGTTACAAAACTCGGGAAGCTATTTTCGAGGATATTCCCTTCTCTCTTAATCTCGCCAGTAACTTTACCGTAAATAATACTAGCGATTTCATAGACATTATTAATATGGACACCCGTATTATTACTAGCGCCATTGACAGAGCCGACCATGAGGGCGGCGTACTGGCCGCCAGGATTAGCATCGGCCGGGATCGCAATCTGGAACTTGATGCGACGAGATTCATTGGGGGCAAGGACGCCAGTGGCAGAGTCAGAATCTAGGGTGATCCAATTTACGAGTTCAGAATACGCCGTTTCGGTGGTGAGATCGGCCGAGTATTCATCACCTACGACGAAATATGGAGCTACCGTGACCTTATACTCAAAATCAGTGACAGCACTGGCTGGATTGGTGATGATAATATCGCCAGAATAGGTCGTACCTGGTTCGAGGGTGATTCTCTGCCCCATTGGAGACACAGTGAACATATCACTGACATCGACGTCTGGCGTAGTAGTGTTATTCATGGTTCTATTGTATCACATTTCTGGGCTACTCCAGAACGACTTGTCGAGGACGAAATTACAGGTTGGTTTTTCCGGCACGGAAATCGCTGAAAAAGCCCAAACGAAGACGGACACGCGCTACCTAGCTACGCAACGCACTGACCACCCGTTGTAGCGGTAGTTCCGGTTCGCTGCGTACAATACGCCTGAAGCGAAGCCCAGGAGGTACGCCTGGCTACTGGACTGAGCAGAGCTAGACCAATAGTACCCGTTCGTACTGAACGAGTAGAGCGTACTAGAGCTGACGCGGCCCGAGCGAGCGAAAAAGTATGGCTTATTTATCATTTTATTGAAACCGCCCGAAGTGTAACCGACGTTGTGCTGTGAGATGGTTGCCGAATCGTAAGGGCCAGGGGTGGTATCGCTACCCGCGGCAATATCGTTGGCCAGAAGCATTTGGTTGAACTCAGACTGGACGATTGTACCATTATCATCAGTCAAACCTTCAGGCAAACGCCAACCGGCTGGGCAGATAGAATCAGGAGCAACTGTGGGGTCCGTATAAGTGCCGGTCGAATTATTAGAAGCGATAGCGGCAGTCCAGTTATAATAATTCCCTACATGGTAGTGAAGACAGTCGGCCTCGGTATGAGCAGCTTCACAGGCACTTAAGGAAGTGTAGATAGTTCCATTATAGACGTAAGTATCACCACCCTCGGCAATATAAGGACGCGTGTCAGAATTGGTCCAGCCAGTGACGACATTGTCGGTGGTGCCGGAATTGAAAGCGCTGATGGTAGCTGGAGTAGCGAGGGTTTCGCTATTTGGGGTCCAAGTGGCAGTGGTGTCATTCGTCGTATAGCCGAGATCGGTATCAGCATGTGTGTAAGTCCTTGTAGTATCAGGAACGAAATCGAGGTTCTGAGTCATCCAGAGCTCAGAATCGGTACAATTATTACTACTGTCGCGCTCCATGCAGAGGCGAGCCACGGTATAAGTCTTATTGTCACGCTCGTCGTAAACTTGGACTTCCTCATTGACTAGTACTTCGCCCTTCCAATCTTGGACATCCTGCATTGAATAAGCGTCAGGTGCAGCAGCAGTGGATGGGTGAACTAGAACATATTTAACCTGACCAGTATAAGTACCGGCAGGCTGAGTAGGCGAGATTGAGGCGGCGTAAGTGGTAGTGACAGAAGAACCGACACCAGTAGTCGCTGGCTGATCGGTAGTGTTGTTATACTTAGCTACCTTAGTGTATTGTGTCGGAATCGTACTATAAGAATCGAAACCATTCTGGATGGAAGGAGTGTAAGTGCCGGAAACGGAATTAACTTTCATGGCCCAGTTACTGGTGCTACCATCGATGGTAATACCAGTGGGAATATTATAATTTGAGCCAAGTGTGCTACTAACTAATGCGGTATTACCACGCGTATCGTTCGTATAGCCAACAGCATAGATAGCGAAGCCGTTAGCATCATTGCAAAAAGCTTTCAGAGTAGTAGAACCAATGTCATTCTGGTATGTACCGTTAGGAACCTCGGCAGTATGAGCCTCTGTAACGGTACTGGTCATGGAACAGGTCGCGCTGACCGTTACCGAAGCGGTAGATGCGGTGGCACGCGTAGGGCTGTCGGCGCTGGCTGGCCTTGAAACTATGGCGGCAGCGCTAATGGCGGTGGTGGCTAGTGCCCCAAGACCAAATGAGCTGATAATTTTGTATTTCTTCATGGAACATGAACTCCTGTTAAAGTTAATAGTACTATTAATTACATGTATATTTACTATGTTAGCATAAGTAAAATCAAATTACAATGAAATTACAATGCTTTCCAATATGCTTTGCCGTCGATACGTAGATCGATATATTCAAAATCGGCAATTCCCTGTTCTTCCAGATAGTGGAGCATGCGGTCAGCATCTTCGGCGGTGACACCGGCGCCACGATCGATGATGGTTTTTAGATAGCCAGTGTAATGCTCCAGATAAATATCGACTTCACGAATACTATGGAGCCGAATGACGGCCTTGATTGGCTGATAGCCTAGTTCCTTTAGATCATATTCAATCTGACCAATGTATTCCCTCATGCGACTTGTGATACTGCCGCCAGAGGCGGAGGCTTCGTCTATGATTTCGATACTAGGACTATAATCAATCACACCAGTAACAGTATCGGTAGGCTCGACTTCGGATGATTCTTTGCTCTGACTAATGAAGTGAATCAGAAGACTAATGATTATGATGATAATGACGACGAAGATTAAGGTGGCAATAATAAAACGAAGGACTTTCTTTCGCTTGTCTTTCTTGCGGGCAGCGGCGCGCTCGTTAGAGGTCTCGAGCTTTTCTCTTGCCTCACCAATAGTGCGACCCAAGCGGAGAGTAGACTTCTTGTGCTCGTGACGACGAGCTAGTTTAGGGGGCTGGTCAGTAGACTCTGGCATTCCTTAAGCTTCCTCCAGAATAATGCGCGCTAAATGCTTTGCGGCTCCAATTTTAGCTTCGGTTGCGAGTTTATCAGCCATATCGGCCCGAAGGCGGGGTGATTTGATCAGGTGATGAATCTCTTGCAAAAGCAGGTTGGGGTCTTCCATCATCTTAGCATCGCCAATTACTGCTGCAGCGCCGAGCTCTTTGAGGCGCTCGGCATTCTTGACCTGATGTGCACCGGGGAGACGTTCAAACGGCACCAGAATCGTGGCTTTGCCTAGTGCTGCCATCTCGGCGATTGTAGTGGCCCCAGCCCGAGACACGACCACATCGGCTGCGCCCATTAGCTCGTTCATAGTGGTATTAAATTCCCACATCCGGAAGTTAGATTCCAGATTGGCGTTCTCCCAGTTCTCATATTGTTTAAGGTCAATCATGTCTTCGTAATGCTTGCGACCAGCCACCAGGCCAACTGATGTAAACTGAAGTAGTTCTGGCAGGATGGCCCGCGTGGCTTCATTAAGATTTTCCGAGCCCTGAGAACCGCCAGTAATTACAACGAGTGGCTTCTCAGGATTAAAGGAAAAGGCTTCCTTATAGGACATCTGTTTCGTGAGGCTAACTTTCTTAAACTCTGGGCTCACTGGAATGCCGGTCCAGATATAGTTTGGATGCTTTTCCTGCATTTCCTTAGGAATAGGCATACCGAAAGCGACTTTTCTAGCCTTCTTCATCAAGATACGGTTAGCAAGGCCAGCCACAGCATCGGACTCGTGGATGATGTAGGGGATTTTAAAACATCTGGCCGCTAGACCCACCGGCAAACAAACATAGCCACCCTTCAAGAAAATTACATTCGGCCTGGTGTTTTTATGGGCAAGGCGACAGAATGCGACAATTAGGCCAGACAAAAACCCGAGAAAACCAAGAAAATTCCCCCAGACTAAATCCTTCAAAGTAACACCTAAATGGATGAAATAATCCTTAAATTTCCAATTAGAATACCGGTGGAACTTCCCGGCTGGGATGCGACGGACACGAATGTATGGAGTCTTTTTATGACGTACTTCTTCACCCCATTCAACACCAATTTCGGTGGTGAGCTTGGTGACGTTCTTATAATACTTAAAGTCGGTCCAAAACTCGATTTCGGCACGCGGTTTCAGATTGATTATTTCACGAACTACGGCGACGGCTGGCGTGATGTGTCCCCCTGAGCCGCCTCCGACTACTAATATCTTCATGCTTGATTACCTCTCTACTAGTATAACACGAAAGTTGCAAAACGAGACCGATTGCGAATGCAACAAATAACATACTGGTGCCGCCATACGAGATTAACGGCAGAGTAATGCCAGTAACTGGAACTAGGCCGGTCATCGCCATAATGTTCACCACGACCCCGGCTAAGACCCAGGAAAAAACGCCAACAATAATTAGTTTGCTGTCGTCCGAATCAGCATGCTCGGCGACTTTTAACATGCGGAGCAAGATGGCGGTAAAAGCTAGCAAAATCAAAAGTAATCCAACAAAACCAAAAGTCTCGCCCATAATGGCAAAGACCGAGTCATTAATGGATTCCGGTAAGTAACCGGTGGCCTGGACGGAATTACCGATTCCGACACCGAAGAATCCACCTGTACCGATAGCTAGCATTGCATTATCAACATGATAGGTCGAGTCGGACGATTCCCCATTGGTTAGTGTTGATAGCCAGGCATCCACTCGTGCCATACGGTGGCTCGATGTGGCGACGGCTCCGACCGCAAAAACAATGGTCAGTGCGAGCATGATTAGATATTGATGTGCAGGCACACCGGATATCAGTAACATGCCGAAGATAATTGACACCAGTGTTACACCAGTGCCCAAATCACCCTGCGCTATAACTACTAGAAATAACGATAATCCACATACAATTAAAAGCGGTAGCCAGAATTCTTTCCATTTACCGATACTACCTTCGGATTTTTTGCGCGACAAGAAGTCGGCCAGGTAAATAACGGTGGCTAACTTAAGAAACTCGGCGGGCTGAAAACTAAGATTGCCGAGATTAAACCAGCGACACTCACCTAGCTCACATCTTGCCAGGCTGGAGCCAGTCAGAGCGAGCAGCCAGAGTAAACCAGACAAAACTAGCGCCATAACCATAATCGGCTTAGCGTATTTTTGCAGATATTTGTATGGTATAACTTTAAAAGCGATGAAAAAGGCGACCAGCGATAGAACGACAGAACGTAATTGTCCAATAAAGAAGTAGTTCGGGTCATAGTCGGTACCATAAGTATTATTTAACACATTGGCGCGCATTGGGCCGATAGCGTAAATAATGATTAGACCGATGGCCATTAGAATGATAGTTGAAAACAAAATTACCAAATCTGATTTGTGTTTGCGATTCATTAGATAGCGCCTCCGGTGGCGGCGATAAAGATGCCCAGAATCGCGCAGACACCGGCAACAATCCAGAAACGCATGACGATTTTAGCTTCACCCCAACCTAGGGCTTCTAGATGGTGGTGGAGTGGGGCGGAAATGAAAACTTTACGATGAAAAAACTTCTTCGAAGCCAGCTGAATCAAGCTGGAGCCAGCCTCAATCACGAACGGAAGACCAATAATCGGTAACAAAAGAAAAGCATTAGTCATCATGGAGACCACACCCAGCCCAGCACCAAGCGCGAATGAACCGGTATCACCCATCATAAAGCGTGCGGGCGGCACATTGAACCAAACATAGGACAAAAGCCAGCCCACAACAGTGAGACAAAAGCCAAATAGCAGCACATTGCCCTGTAAGAGCGCAATTACGCCGTATGCTGCATAAGATATCATGGAAAGGCCACCAGATAGACCATCTAGACCGTCTGAGATATTAACAGCATTGGACGTAGCTACCACGGCGAAGGCAAAGATAATAATCATCCAAACCGTACCGATGTCGAAATCGCCGATGAATGGCACTCTGATATCCGTCCAGCCAAGCTTGACCGAGAAGAACCAGCCTAGAGTCAGGCCCACTATCGTGATTAGCAAGAATTTCACCGGGCCACGTAGGCCAGCGGCCCCACGCCCACTACCAAAAATATTAATTACATCGTCAATTACGCCGACCAAAGCGCCGCCGAGGAAGCCGATTAAAGGTAGCCAGGTCTGGCCGCGATCAAGGTTAAAAAGCCAGGTCACCGCGGTAACCGCTATAACGCCTATCAGTCCAGCCATGGTCGGGAAAACGTGTTTAAACTTGTGTGCATGAAGTCTACGCATGACTGGCAAATCTTTGCCATCAACCGTGGTTTGTTTTTGTTTCTTCCAGAATTTATACTTGTATGCAAAGTGAGTGTAGAACGGAGTTAATGCCATTGAGAATAGGAATCCGCAAAGAGCTAGTAAGAGTCCGTGAAAAATATCATCATTCATTGTCATAAGCCTATTATACCACATGTCAGCATAATTTCTTCTGGGGGTTTTCGTTCCGCGGGTACTACATGCGTGCTTCTGTTTCGGAAAGGCTGGAAGGAGGGAACCTGGAACTAGCGGAGCAAGCACCGGACGGAATCGCCGTAGAAGCGAACGCTGTAGCCTGCTGGGCTGGCGCCGCCATCCACGCCGAAGACCGCGCCCCTGGCGTAGCCGTCATTGCGCGCAACAGACGACCAGAAGTAGCCGACGCGCCCGACATACCCGAGATAACCGTAGAAGAGGCCGGCGGGGGTGAAGTAGAGCGGAGCTGACCAGATAGTAGAGATGTTACTAAAGCCGCCGTTATCCGTCCAACCATATTCGCTCCATAGGTCGGCAAAATCACCTTCGCTTTGGCTTAAGCTATCATTCGAAGTAGAGTATGGCAGAGTCCAACCAGCTGGGCAGATGGATTGATGGGTTTCTAGGTTATCGTACTCACCAGTGTTTTCATCGTATACTCCATATATACTAGTGTCATTTGAAGCAATAGCGGCAGCCCAGTTGTAATAGTTACCTAAGTGATATTGTGCTATACCAGTACTGGATGTGTAGGTAGAAAGTGGATTCAGTGATTCATCACAAGATGGAGTGGTAGTGGAATAGTCGCAGGAATTATAATATGCATTCCAGTCTGACCAGTCACTAATTTCAGTGTTCCAGTAAAGGTCTCCTGGGTCATAAGATTCTGGGGTATTGTTGTTTTCGCAGTAACTATATTGCGTATTATAGGTTCCACCCTGGCACCACTCGTGAATGTTGTTAGTAGCTGTAGCATAGGTAGAGCGAGACGGAGTCCAAGAGGCTGTTTGATAACTATTGGTTTGCGTATTCCAGCCAAGGTCTGTGTCTAGGTTAGTATAGGTGGTGCCTACATCTAGATCTAGGTCTAGGTTTTGTGTCATCCAGACTTTACCATCAGCTAGTTTGGATACGGTATAAGTCTTTTTGTCACGTTTATCGGTTAGGGTATATTGTGTACCGGTAGTCATAGATGATAGTACAGTAGATTTATTAGTGGATGAGATATCTTGCATACATTTGATATCAGTGTTAGTGTTAGTACCGATCGTAGTACCGGATGGATTACAAACTATTGGCGCTGGTTTGGAAGAAGGGTGGACGAGAGTGTAGATTACTTGCCCTGTATAGGTATCAGCTGGTTGAGTTTTAGAAATGTAGGCGGCATATGTAGTAGTAAGTTTAACTCCACCAGTAGATGTAGTCATATCGGTCATGGAATTCTTGTGCGCCACTTTGACATATTCATTTGGTACTACATGATAGCTACTAAACGAAGCAGAAGTAGCAGATTGTTCTGCTTCACTAGGTAAGCTCACGTTAGGGGCAGAATCAATGGTAAAAGCATTGGTTTCTGATGTATCACCAGAATCCTGAGTGATGGCTAGTTTCATAGCCCAGTTAGATACGTCTGGATTCCCGGCCGATGTGGCTAATCCTGATTCTATTGCAGCATTACCACTAGCTGATGTTCCGACTAGTTTATTACTATTCTCTCCACCTATTTCATCTCCTGTATATCCAGCTGCATAGATAGCGAATCCTTCTTTATCATTACAGAATACATGCATAGTAGTAATACCAATGTTAGGAGTATAGGTACCATTATTAATATTAGCATTATGGGAATCCTGTCCAGTACCAGACATAGTACAAGACATAGGGACGGTGATGTTGATTTCGTCTACTACGCCATCGGCAGAGACTCCACCCGACATTAAGAAAGTTCCAGTAAGTATTGTAATGCCAGCAATACCTACGGGAGCTATTAAACCTAGATCTAGTTTTTTCTTCATGATTTCATTATATCATGTTTATGGTTTTTATAAAAAATTAGCGCGTTTTTATATTTATTAAAATAATTCGTCACCATTCCAGCCAAATAAACTGGCAGATTAAGCAGACCATTATTGTACTCCAGTGGCCGCATAGAAAATCTTATGCTAAGCTCCGGCCTGTAACTCTCCCTAAACATCTTCAAACTCTTTGCTTTTACATTTAGTCCACTTTTAACTTCTATTGGCACCACTGAGCCATTCATTTCGGTCACAAAATCCACCTCGGCATTTGCTTCAGAACTCCAGTAATATAAATCGTATTTTTCGCTCATTTGTTGCAATACGAATTGTTCTACGAATAACCCATTAAACTCCTTAAAAAGCCGCTCCTCGTTTAAAACCATTTCCGCACTTGCACCAACCAAATGCCTAAACAACCCCACATCTAAAAAGTATAACTTAAAAGCCGTCGATTCAGCATATGCTTTTAGTGGTAATTTATCACCCCACTTCAGGCGGTCAACCTTTCTCACAATATTACAATCCACCAACCACTGTATAGCCACTTCGTATTCCCGAGCACGCGCTCCGTCCTTTATTACATTAAACATAAATTTTTCATTTCTCTTGGCAAACTGTGCCGGTAGGCTATTCCATACTTGGTGAATCCGCGTAGCCATCGTGGCGTCCGTATGCTTGGAAATATCATTAAGATAAGCCAGAAGAATCGTGTTTTGAATAATGTCCACCTCGGCATAATCTCGGTTTTCTATCCATTTTTTTACCACTTCTGGCATACCGCCCACAATTAGATATTCACAAAATAACATTTTTAATTTATCGGCAAATATCTCAAGAGACTTTTCGTCATCAATAATCCCAAGGTATCTCTCATTGCCAGTCGCAATCAAATATTCCTCAAAATCAAGCGGAGCCAAACTTAAACTATCAATCTTGCCAACCGGAAAAGAAGTGCCCTCGTGTAAGGCTATACCGAGTAAGCTACCAGAAGCAGCGATATAATACTCTGGCGCATCCTCGCAAAAGTATTTAAGTGAAGCAAGGGCGCGTGGAATCTCCTGAATCTCATCAAAAACAATTAGTGTGTTAGAAGGGTCAATTTTCGCTCCAATAATCGTCTCAATTCGAGAAATTATTTCACCCGTCTCAATCGAATCCTTAAAAATCAACTCAAAACGCTCTTTTTCCCTGTCTAGGTTAAGATATACCAAATTTTCGAACTCATTCTTTCCAAACTCCTGCAAAAGATAAGTTTTGCCAACTTGACGAGCTCCCGTGAGCAAAAGCGGTTTTCTATCTTTCTTGTCTTTCCAAGCAATCAGCGCATTATATAGTTTCCTCTTCATCCTAAACTCCTTAAACTTATTATAGCAAATAATGCGTATTTTTTCAAGAGATTTTACACATTTTTCGACCGAAAAACGTGACATTTTACACATTTTTCGACCGAATAACGTGAAATTTTACACATTTTCCGAACGAATAATTACGGATTTGGCTTTATTGCATAATTCCAGATAAATGACCTTTTTTATAATTCTATTGTATCATGCTCGTGGTTTTCGTCAGTGCTATACAGCTAATACATTATCCTACAATACTATTACGAAACATAGACCGCTTCTATTTACTTTCTATTCAAACTGTGCTAGAATAATAGCATACAGATTATGACCGACTCTTGCGATAGAGGCGGTTTTTTAAATGAAAGGAAATAATGGAAAATCTAGATCTAAAGCAAATGTCCGCCATGGTTGATATTATTGCCGAGGAAAAAGGACTGCCAAAGGAAGCCGTCCTGA
>JAZRDA010000002.1:0-8184 GCA_045660085.1 Candidatus Nanosyncoccus sp. | reverse complement strand
ATATCTTGCATACATTTGATATCAGTGTTAGTGTTAGTACCAATCGTAGTACCGGATGGATTACAAACTATTGGCGCTGGTTCGGAAGAAGGGTGGACGAGAGTGTAGACGACTTGCCCGGAGTAAGTATCAGCTGGTTGGGTTTTAGAAATGTAGGCGGCATAGGTAGTAGTTAGTTTAACTCCACCAGTATTTGCCGTCATATCAGTGGAGGTAACCTTATGGGCTACTTTGACGTATTCGTTTGGTACTACATGATACTCAGAGAATGAAGCAGCTGTAGCTCCCGATTCAGCTTCACTGGGAAGTGCTACATTAGGAGCGGAATCTATAGTAAAAGCATTAGTACCTGTAGTATCACCAGAATCCTGAGTGATGGCTAGTTTCATCGCCCAGTTAGATATGTCAGGAGTTCCTGCAGTTGTAGCTAGACCTGATTCTATGGTAGCGTTTCCACTAGCACTGGTTCCGACTAGTTTATTACTATTCTCTCCACCTATTTCATCTCCTGTATATCCTGCTGCATAGATAGCGAATCCTTCATTATCATTACAGAATACATGCATAGTAGTAGTACCAATATTAGGAGTATAGGTACCATTATTAATATTAGCATTGTGACTATCCATACCAGTACCAGACATCGTACAGGACATAGGGACAGTGATACTAATTTGATCTACAGTAGAATTATTATCGGCTGAGACATAGGTAGATGATAATACAGAAGAAGATACTATAGTTAGACTAAGAAGAGAAAGAAGAAAGGGACAAAATGAGATATCATGATGATCAGTGATTGTATTTACTTTTGTCATAGGGTTATTCCATTCTTCTGTTAAGGTATACCTTACGCATTGGAAGATATATTGCTAATGTTATTTATAATAATACACCAATAAATAATTGTGTCAAGCCAAGGCAGATTCTACCGCCATACAAATCACTATTCGATACCAGGCTTGATTTTATAATAGTCAATTATATAGTTTGAAATCCTATCAAACAAATCCATCGCTTCGCCAGAGCCGACGGATTCGCCTTCGCCCCACATTTTGACCATAATTACATATTCTGGCATTTGGCCACTTGGTGCTATAAAACCAATATAAGAACCCACTAGCTCATTAAACGAATCGTCATAGGCGCCATTTCTTACGACCTGGGCAGTACCGGATTTGCCACCAATGTCGTAACCTAGACGATCAATGCCCTGCCTGACCTTATAATTACGGTTATGAATTAGCATTTCGCGCATCATGGCAGAGGTTTCGTCGGACAGAATCTTATCTTCGACATCTTCAGCATTGTTCATCAATATTGACGGGGTGCGCCAAGTGCCACCATTCACTACGGCCGAGAAGGCAGTGGCAGTTTGGAGCATGGTGATGCCTAAGTTTTGGCCGAAGGTGATGTTTGCGTAGGTGGAGTCGCGGCCCCAGCCTTCATTAGGATCAGGGATGTAGCCTTCGGCTTCAAACAGCTCGAAGCCGGTCTCATTGCCAAGGCGGAATTTATTATGGTAATAATCAAACAGCCTTTCCCTACCCTGCTGAGTGATTTGGTTAGGGTCATCGCCGAGTAATTTTAGGGCGTAAATCGAGCCGGTGTTAAGTGACCAATACAGAGCATCTCGCATCGTTAGTGTACCGTACAGACTAGCACGAGTCTCGGCATTCCAAATTTTCCAGCCATCAATCTCCTCGTAATGCTGATTAAAATAGGTGGTTTCGGGAGTCATTTTGCCTTCATTAATTGCGGCCGAGAAAGCAAAAGTTTTACAGATCGATGCCGGCTCATATGGCACGTCTACAGTGTAATTATTAAAAACAGATGCATCCTCGACACTACTATAATTAGCGGGATCATAGTTAGGCAGATTTGCCATGGCGAGAACCTGACTCGTATTAGGATCCATCACTAACACCGAGGCGTTACTGGCTGGAGTATTATTAATTGCATCTAGGGCAAGGTCCTCAACGCCCTTTTCCAGGCCACGATCAATCGTCAAGACGATGTTTTCGCCATCCTCGGCGGGGATTTTGGTGTTTTCGTTCCCTATTGACAAAGCGACTTTATTAACGTCAGCTGTGGTTTTTAAAAGCCCGTCTTTACCCGCTAGAATCTGATTTAGAGACCCCTCGACACCGTATTGGCCTTGGCCATCGGCATTGACAAAACCAAGCAGCCCGGAGGCCAGTTCACCTTCTGGGTAAACACGCTGATTGGTCTTCTGCAACCAAACCGCCGGAGTCTCAGTGGCGATGATTTTTTCAGCGGTTTCGCGCGGTACGTTCTTCGCTACGATGGCATACCTTAATCCTTCATGGCTATAGATATCATCCAAATCGACGATCTGATAATCCTTGGCATACTCATTTAAAACATTCGTGATGTCTTCTTGCTTAGTGATAGTCGGGTCAATAATGATTTGATAAGTGGTTTGATTTAGGACCACAGCAACTGGTTCGCCATGATCCATCATATATATTTCACCGCGCCTCGCGACGATAGTCTCCAGGAGCGTGTGCTGCTCACTGGCCTTAGCCACCCAGGCATCATGTTCGATAATTTGAATAAAAAATAGCCTAGCTGCAATTATAAGCATAGCAACTAGGACTAGGTTTCTTAAAATATGGAATCTGCGCTGGGTAGATTTGTAATTATTCTTTGACATAACCAGTTACCGTGGCATCTTCCATTGCGGCTGCAACGGTACTGTTTCTGGCGGTCGCAACTGAATTAAGACGTGCTTTTTCGACCGCAAGGTCATCCTTTAATACGGTCATTTCGTTAATTTCGGATTCAACCGATGATATTTCATAATCATAACTAGTGGCCTTGGTGCCTTCTGCAACATAAATGAGGCCAAATACTATAGTTAGCATACAAATAATAGCGATTTGAGAAATCGAGCCGAGACTCTTCTTGGTATAGCGGACGGTATTGCGATTACGGGCAAAGCCATTGTAGATGGACTCTCTCCTGGTAACATAAGTCTGACTGATCATTTTTATTATTTCCTCGCTTTTTGTTTTATTATTAAATGTTTTTGATTCTTGATTCTTAGTCCGGGGTCTTTCTATAAGCAGAGCTATAAGTAACTTATAGTAGTGTCCCCGGGAAGGTCATACATTTTTCACACTCTCTGTGAAAACTCTTTTTGGTAGGCCACACTCTGGCCCATATCACTAGCCCGGAAGGTTCTAGGTGAATACTTGCTACCCACCTAGAACTTAAGGGAGACTAGCGGAAATTTACCTTAACTGTTTGCTTGCGAGACTTGTTCGCAACTACGATTTGTTTTGGCATATTTGCCTCCTTTTTATGTTTTTATTTTATCAATTCCGCTTGGCTAGGCGCAGCTTTGCGCTCCTGGCGCGCGGGTTGATAACTAATTCACTGTTGTCCGCGATAATTGGCTTCTTGGTGATGATGGTTAATTCGGATTCTTCGCCGTGACTGGCGGCTTCCTTGAAGTAATCCTTGACTAGACGATCCTCCAGGCTATGGAAGGTAATGATTCCGACTCGGCCATTTTTGTTCAGAATCTTAGGAAGTAGCGGCAGAGTTTTTTCAATCTGCTCTAGTTCCTTATTGACCTCGATACGAACCGCTTGAAACACCTTCGTAGCTGGATGATGTTTAAAATAACCATGGATACGGGTCTGGATAAGGTCAGCGAGTTGCTTGGTAGTCGTTATCGGACGATGATGCACGATTATCATTGCAAATGCTTTGGCGGTACCTTCCTGCTCCTCACCGTACTTTACGAACAATTCGGCGAGTTCTCTTTCGCTGTACTTATTAATCACATCCGCCGCAGTAAGCTGCTGCCTTCTATCCATCCGCATATCGAGGGGGGCATCATATTTGAATGAAAAACCACGCTCGCCTTGATCCAATTGCGGAGAAGAAACTCCAAAATCAGCTAGTATCATGTCAAAAGTTTTTCCACACTCGAAAAGTTGCAGCACTGCACTATAAAAATCCTGGTGCAATATAGTAAGCTCGGATGGAAAGATGCTCTTTAGATGATTAATGGCATATTCATCACGATCTACCAGCACAGAATCCTTATAGTTCTGTGTCACAGCCAAAATTTCGCTAGCGTGTCCGCCATAACCGGCAGTCAAATCCAAATACGACTCGCCTGACTTAGGGTCTAGACCTGCTAGAACTTCTGACAATAATACAGGGATATGTAGTTTCTCCATGTATATATTATACATCTTTTTGTCTGTGTTTTGTTTGAGACCGTTCAACTAGAAACTTCAACGTTTTTGTTTCTGCTTTGATTTTTGTTTAGTGACACAATGAATCCACCACGATTTACCAGCGCGAAGCTAATCTTATAATCGCAGCCGTTGAGAGACTTATTGTGTTTAGACCATATAGAGTTTTATTGGGAGGTGTGTTTTAGGGAAAGGAGCACACGATTGTTTTGACGCATCTCGCTTAAAATTTAATGCGCGTGAAGCTCCTAGATGGTCGGTCTCAAACTGTTTTTAATGTACTTGCCTTCAAGGCTTTTTGTTTAGCGTTTTTATTTATTGTTTCGCTTGAAATGATTGTATTATGTTTTTGATGAAAATGCAAGTGGTTTTTTAAAGATTTTTGACAAGTTCTTAGATTTGGGGCGAAATAATATTGGTTACAGGGGTGGTGTTCGGTTAATTATGCTTGGTCGTTATAGAGTTTTCCACAGGTGTGGAAATTATGCTTATGATTTTACCGAACACGGGTGACTTTAGAAACCGAACAAATCGACTTGACTCTGTGTATTTTCATGTTTTAATATGTCATTCCCTGTCCTTCTTTGCAAATCTAGGCGAGGTGAGCTCAATGTCATTAACTTAAGCATGCCCAACAACAAAGTACTTTCAGGACAGCAGCTCCCAAGCCGCTCTGGCCAAGTCCTCATGTTCCTGAAAGTACTTTGTCTGTTGGGCTTAAAGAATGCTTAAGTTAATGACGTTGAGGTGGGTTGCCGATTTACTGATAGTTAGGTATAATGAAAGAAATAAGTGGAGATAATTTATGGAAAAAACTGATAATAGTGGGACTATGGATGGTGAACCGTTTGACGTGTTTCTTTGGGCGAATGAGATTGATGAGATAAAGAACAATGTGTCAGCGGAGCTGTTTCTGTTTAATAAGAATTACACCCCTTTTAAGATAAAGTACTCTGATAAGCTGACTGGTGCCGTGAAGGCGATGTTCATGCAGGAAGCAGTGTCTTACATTATTAAAGAGGCTGATAAGGGACTAGATTGTCGCGAGTACGAGAAGGCTGACGGTGAGGAGAAGGTAATTTATCGTACTTCCCTTTCTAAAGTGGGGCGAGCCGAGACTTTGATTCATTTGATTGAAAATGAGTATAAGGACATCGATTATTTTTCCGAGAATGAATATGATTTTAAGAAAGTAAAAGGTATCATAGCGCGGTTTACTTATCCGGGCGAAAGCGGAATGAAGGCTTTCTATATTGCCAAAATCCTGCCAGCCTCAGCGGCACTTAAGGGTGCGACCTCATGGGAGATTAATGGGGAGTCATTTGAGCCTTTCTCGGCCGAAATTGCGCTGAAAATGCCAGACGATAATCAGGTGGCAATAGTTGATGGTAATATTATCGTATTTAACCAAGCGAAATTTGAGAATCTGTTCCAATATGATTATAAGTCTCAGGTAATTGCGGATGCGAAGGCCAAAGAGTTAACTGAGAAATACAAGCTGTCGCTATCTGAAGGACTAACCCTGGATGGACTACTCGCTGATAAGAAACCTATACTAAAGAAGGTACAGGCGATGGATATCGCAGAAAGTATGCCACAGGATAAGTTGCTAGACTATGCAGACGAAATGCAGCTTGATTTAATGACGGATGACGATGGGTCAATTATTATCATGGATGACAAGGATCTCACGATGTTTGTAAACCTATTAAATGAAGATTATTATGTCTCGCCGGTGAATGGTAAGCGATACGAGATTAAGTCAAAGAAGTTGCTAGGCGAACCCGATGGTGAACCACCGAGAGGATAAAACCCTTATCTGAACTGTAATTAACTGGGTTCGTTATATGCTCGCTCAGATAAGATTACAGTTCAAAATAGGGCTTGTCTACGAAGCTGGATTCGCCGAGGGTGCGAAAGGTCTTCTCGAGATCGTCGCGGACAGCTTCAACGGAATCATTCGGTTGAAGTACGGACTCTATCTTCGCGTAATAGCCGGTTTTACCATCGATCTTATCTAGATAAATAATAGTTCCCTCTCCCATGTCGAGCTCCTGGCGACGGCGAGAAACTTCAGCGATCGCTTTAAAACCAAGCTGAAAGATAATATTAACAAGTTTTTCGTAGTCGACAACTTCGGTGGCTTCGGTAATGTCAACGCCGGAATCCTCGATGTGGCGCCTCAAAATAAAATAATACTTCGCTGGCTTATCGACAGCCTTCATTTCAGTGCGCATAATCAGGCGTGGATAATTTGAATTCGGTTGGTAGTTCTTTGGTGCATAAATCCGATCGTGCTGCCAGTAAAGTGGCGAGAAATCAAAATCAATCTCGGAGAGTTTTTGCTCGAAGCCATCACGGGACTTGAGTTTGCATTTTAAGATAACTTTTTTCATAATCATTCCCTGATCTACGTGTATTATAGCATTGATTGGGAGATTGAGAAAGGTACTAGCGGGCGAGACAACGCACTGAGCGGCCATAAGAGCGAACATAATAGGAATTGGAATAAACTTTATTGTCATTCTTAAGTTCAGCAAAATATGCACCATTTAAGCTATACGTAACCGACGACCAATAATAACCAGAGATACCAACATTCCTGGCGAAACCAGAACCATAATAGCTACCTACGAGAGGGAGCTTAATTGCACTATTCCAAATACTTGGATTGGTCATTATATAATCATAACTACCCGTCCAGCCATATTGTGTAAAGAGATATGCAAAGGAGAATCCATTTTGCGCGCGGGTATTCATAGGCAGAGTCCAACCAGCTGGGCAAATTGATTGATTTATAACTTCGCCGAATGTGGTGTAATCACTACTGTCGTTCATAGCTATCGCTGCTGTCCAGTTATAGTAGTTCCCCAGATGATAATGAGAATTTCCTGTTTGCGGCGTGAGATTATAATCAGTGCAATAGAAATCATCTTCCCCATCATCATATTCCCATGTGCCACCAATAGCCTCACAGTCAGATCGATTCTGCGGGAATAATTCTCCACTCCAGTAAAGTTCTCCCGGGTCGTAGGATTCGGGGATAGTATAACCAACAGGCGTACCAGTAGAGCTCCAAGTAATATCGCTTGTGGCCTTGGTGGCAGAAACTGGAATCCAACTGGCAGTGCTATAACTCGTGCCATTCCAACCGAGGTCGGTAGTGGTATTATCGTATGTTACTGAGCCATCTGTGACTATGTCGTGGTCTAGGTTTTGGGTCATCCAGAGGTTGCCATCTCTTAGTTTAGCTACGCAGTAGGTTTTATCGTCACGGTTATCGGCTAGGTAATATTCAGCATCTTCTGTCATGTTAGATAGTATGGTAGATTTATTGGAACTAGTGATGTCTTGCATGTAAGTCAAGCCCGGGACCGGAGTAGTACAGGAGATCGGTGGAGTAAGGTGAGATTGTGACGGTTCTGCAGTAGATGGATGAACCAGAGTATAAATAACCTGCCCACTATATGTATCGGCCGCTTGAGTCTTAGAGATGTAGGCTGCATATGTAGTAGTAAGTTTAACTCCACCAGTAGATTCGGTCATGTCGGTAGCTGAGTTCTTGTGAGCGACTTTGGTGTATTCATTTGGTACTACATGGTAGTCTGAGAAGGAGGCACTGGTGGCTCCTGATTCTGCTTCACTAGGTAGTGATACATTAGGAGCAGAGTCTATGGTGAAGGCATTAGTACCAGTCGTATCACCAGAATCTTGAGTGATGGCTAGTTTCATAGCCCAGTTAGATATGTCAGGATTGCCTGCAGTTGTAGCTAATCCTGATTCTATGGTAGCGTTTCCACTAGCATTCGTTCCGACTAGTTTATTACTATTCTCTCCACCTATTTCATCTCCTGTATATCCTGCTGCATATATAGCGAATCCTTCATTATCATTACAGAATACATGCATAGTAGTAGTACCAATGTCTGGTGTATAGGTACCATTATTA
>JAZRDA010000001.1:0-43078 GCA_045660085.1 Candidatus Nanosyncoccus sp. | reverse complement strand
TACCTTACGGGAGTAATGGAACTAGTACAGGCGGTGGTAATACTAGTGGTGGATTCTATTATCTAGCAGGCTCTATATCTGCTACTACTAGTAATGCGATAAATTCAAAAAAGCACCGTCATTTCCCGAATAACCTTCTCTACTCGGGCTACGTGTATGGCGCCTCCATTAGCAATCGTGGTAGCAACGGAAACTATTGGTCGTCTACGGCGGACAATAATAACAGCGCCTACTACCTGAGCTTCTACTCTTCTTACATCGGCCCAGGTACAGGCTACAACTACAAGTATTACGGAAGGACGGCCCGCTGTGTAGCCAATTCTCAGTAGTTTAGCATATTACGCGGTGGGGAGAGGGAAAGTGGTGGCGAGAGCGATGACTTCTTGATGTAGTTTGTCGAATTCTTTCTGGTGGTCAGCTAATTTCTCTTCAGTCTCGGTTTCTTTACAGATTTTGGCGACTTTTTCCATCCATTCGGCGATTTTGGCCATTTCCTTAACACCGAGGCCTCGGGTGGTGATGGCGGGAGTACCGAGACGAACGCCATTCGGGCGGAAAGCACCACCGGTATCACCAGGGAGGGCGTTGGCATTCAAGGTTAAACCGATTAAATCTAGAGCTTTTTCATAAAGTTTGCCATTAATACCGTAGCTTTTCATGACATCGATTAAGATGAGATGATTTTCGGTGCCATCGGCCTGGAGGACGAAGCCGCGCTTTTTTAATTCTTCAGCTAAGGCTTTAGCGTTCTTGACGATGTTCTTGGCGTAAGTTTTAAAACTGGGCTTCAGCGCTTCGCCGAAGGCAACGGCTTTCGCGGCGATAACGTGTTCGAGCGGGCCGCCTTGAGTGCCAGGGAAGACAGCTTTGTCGACTAAAGTCGGGATGATATCGAGAGATTTATGCTCAATTTTCTTCAAGGGGCTGCCGACTTTACCTTTAGTCAAGATGAGGCCGCCACGTGGACCACGCAGGGTCTTGTGTGTAGTGGTGGTCATAACATTGAAGCCGAAGTCTAAGGGATTTGGATGAATGCCGGCAGCGATGAGGCCGGCGACATGGGCCATGTCGGCCATGAGGAGAATCTCGTGACCCCATTTGGTGGCGGCTTTCTCGCGGATGGCTGCGACACGCTCGAAGTCTGGAACTAGAGGAAAGGCGGAATAGCCGACGAGGATTAGCTTAATATCATTTTCCATAGCAAGTGATTCCATCTCGTCATAATCAAGGTCGCCAGACTTATCCGTGCCATAGGGGATAAAATTGTAAATCTTGGCACTACGAGTAACTGGGGAACCGTGAGTCAAATGGCCGCCGTGACCGAGATTCATGGCTAAAATATTGTCTCCAGGTTCACACCAGGCGAAATAAACCGCTTCATTGGCATTGGCGCCGGAATGGGGCTGAACGTTGGCATGATCGGCTTTAAAAAGCTTGCAAGCGCGTTCGATAGCGAGTCTCTCAATGCGATCGACATTGATTTGGCCGCCATAATAACGATAATTGGGTAATACCTTGTCGGCAATTTCAGCTTCGCTCCAATCCGGAATACCCTCAAAGCTCGGATAGCCTTCGGAATATTTGTTGGTTAAAACTGAGCCCATGGCTTTCAGAACGGCTTTTGAGACATAATTCTCGCTTGGGATTAGCTCCAAACCTTCGCTCTGACGAATCTCTTCTTTCTTAATTAAATCAAATACTAAATCTTTCATTATTTCTCCTTAATAGTTATAAATCAATTTTTATTCGCTATTTACTTCACACCAGGTTAATTTTTACAACGTTTCGCTCAATCTTCGCCTCGATCAAGTCGCTAGCTCACTCACGCCGGAGGCGTTCGTTCGGCGACTTTACTCGTCTCAGATGAGGAAAAGTTGTAAAAATTAACTGGGTTCGTAAAATGCTCATAAAATTTGATTTTAATTCTTAATGTACTTAATGATGGAATAGTTTAGATCATTTTCGGTACCTTTCCTGATTAGGGTTTGTGAATAGGAGGATTTGTCGAAAGAAGGGAAGAAAACGTCGGCATCTGGGTCGGAGGCATCGACTTCAGTAAGATAGAGGTGCTTCGCGTAGGGTAGAAACATTTGATAAATAGTGCCGCCACCGATAATATAAATCTCTTCTTTAGTGTCTATATTATCCTTGATGAATTGGTCGACATCGTTTACGATAAGATCTGGGCCATTGAAGCTGCGCCTCGAGATGACGATATTTTCGCGCCCGCTTAGCTTGCCTGGTAGGCTATCCCACGTTTTACGGCCCATGACGACTTTATGACCAGAGGTCTGCTCACGGAAATGCTTCATGTCGTCTTTGATGTGAAAAATTAGGCGGTTGGCTTTGCCGAGTTCGTTGTTCTTGCCGATTGCAGCAATAATGCTAAACATTTTTACTCCGTGACCGGCATGCTGATAGTGCCGAGATGTTCATAATTTTCCAATTTGATATCTTCAAGTTTGCGGGAGTTGTCGAAATCGTAGAAATTCGTAATGACAGGATTCAGCCACAGGGTAGGGGCTTTCGGTAATGTTTTGTCCGAAATGGCCTTCTCGTAGCGTGCAATCTGCTCCTTGATGCCATCGATTTGGTTCTCGTAGATGTGGGCATCGTTAGTCATGAAGGTAAACTGACCAGGCTTTACGCCGATAGTGCGGGCGATTAGGTAGCAAAGTGTGACATATTGGACGACATTGAAGGGAAGACCAAGCGGGACATCGGTCGAGCGGGAGGTGACGAGTAGATTAAGTTTGCCGTCGATGAGGTTCCACTGCGAATTCCAGACACAGGAAGGAAGAGCTGCGGTCTCGAGCCATTCGTTCTGCCAGAGGGAAATAACCATGCGGCGATTGCCGGGGTTTTCCTTCAGGGTCTCAATCAGGTTCTCAATTAGATGATATCGATTCACGATCCAGCCGTAGGCAGTACCGATGGTGTGGGCAAAATCTTCCTTCGGCTCGTTCGGATGTTTCGTAGCGTAAATTTGGTTGAGATTACGGCCTTGGTATTCGCCAGATTCGGAGACCTCCCATTCGTTCCAAATCTTAACACCGCGCTCTTGTAACCAGCGAACGTCGTTGGATGCAACTTGATAAATCCAGAGGATTTCGAGGACGGCGGATTTGAAGGCGACCTTCTTGCTGACTAGAATGGGGAATTCTTCTTCGAGGTCAAACTGGAGGACTTGATGAGGGAGTCGAATGGTGCGGGCGGAAGAATTGGCTTGGGCGGTATGGTCGGGAATCGCACTAGCTACGGAAGACTTCCGGGGGTCGACTTTTTTATAGTTTGTAATCGACTCGCCGTTTTTAAGTATACGACGACACAGGTCGATGTATTGATCGTCAAATTTGCTCATTATAACCTCCTTTTTTACGATTATAGCATAAAAATGCCCCACTTTCTAGAATCCTAGATTGTGAGGCTATAGATAGGGGGAGGTTGATGGTTAGATCAGGTAGTCATCGGCACGCCAATTATACCATTTTCCGTTAATTTCCAGAGTCATCATGACGATTAATGCTGTCATGTAACCCGTTTCGTCACAGTTGACGGATTTCGTCAGCTTGAAAAAATTCACTGTCCACATTTCGCTGGCGCGACATTTGCCGTCAGTCTTGTCATCGCAGGCCGCCATGGCTTTTTTGTCATTGTCTGAGGCGTGCTCGTAATCCAATGACATCCGAGCAGGGGCGCCAATTTTGTCCTCATATAATGTCCTCAGAATGGCAGAGGCTTTATCTGCGGCGTAGATTAAGCAACCATCTCTTGACGACTTCTGCTGCATTCCTTTTAGAAGGCGGTAGACTTTCTTCTCGAAGTTCTTGTTCGTGCCATGTTTCCTTAATTCCATCCAATACTCTTGTTCCTGTTTGCTAAGCTCGATGTCGTTGCGAGTGCCGTTGTCAGGAATGTCGCCGATGACGTTCTCGGGCAAATCGTGACGAAGCACTGCTTCCAGGATTTCGTCTTTGGTGTAAAAAACCCTGGTGGTTCGGAAATTTGGCTTACGAGTGCGCTCTAAGGCTCTGGATACGATACGCGAAACCAGAAGTGCGTGAGCGGCGACAGATTCAGATGCAACGTGGAACGATGCCTTGTTGTACGGTGGACTGTTAAATGAACGTGATACTGTGCCAGAAGTAATGAATGCCGTGATGTACTGGAGATCATCCATGATGGTGTCAGGACTTAATATGTCAAGATCCCAGCTGTGAGCTGAAAGCGCTTTCTCGTGTTCCATCACTTTCCTGAACACAATTCTTTTTTCATTGTCGGTCATATTTCAACCTCCTCAATGTGCTCCCCCTTGGGTAGACTGTATCATAACTTGACTATTCTTGCAAAGTATGATATAATATAGGTATATAGTGGTCATGGAGTTAAAATGAAGTGTTTTATGCGATTACTTAGTTTTGTTTTACCCCTTTTGGCTTTGGGGTTGATTTTGATTCCGGATTCTTCTAGTAGATTTGTTGATGCCAAAAGAGTGTCGGATTTCTCTGAGATTGAATCGATAAGAATGGAGCCATCAGGGCTGGACGAGATGGAGATTTCGTCATCTTATTTGGCCGGTTCTGCTCGGTATTATAGTGGTCGTAGCGTGAATTACTATGCTGACTCTAGTGATGGCTACGGGGGTGGTTATAGTAATGCGATTAGTATTGCTGGACGTTATCTTCCGGTGGTTGATGTTGCTAGTACTCTAGAAGATTCCTATAATCATGTAAATAGGGTCGGTGGGTTATTCTATTATGGTCACAATACTGGGGCAGTGTTCGGTGGGATTGTGTATCTCGGGGTGGGTGATGTGTTTTCGATTGATTATGGTGGAGTGAGACATAACTTTCGGATTAGTAAGACGATGATTTTTGAGAAGAATGTCGAAAAAGGGCTTTTGCAGCTTGGTGGCTATGGTAATTACATGAAAAGTGTCTCTTTGGCACGGTATGACGGTGTGCAGTATAGTGTTGCTCTGATGACCTGCTACGGGGAGTCGTACGGGAATGGCGATGCCTCGCATCGGTTTGTGATTTTTGCGAATGAGTACTAAATGAAAAACCGCCCCGCGCCCCGAGATGGGGGTTGGAGCGGTCGGGTGGGTGGGCTAGACGATCCGGAAATTTTCATTGAAAATCATTTCCGTGTAAGCACTGCGACCCTCCGGCCGCAGAAACAATTTTCTCAGCTCTCCCACTTTCTGCTCTCCCAGGGCTCGATTTTTCTTGGAATAAGCAGCATAGATTTTGAAGACACCTTCAATCATAGATTTGATGTTATTCTTTTCCAAGACAAACTCATCTCTATCGATTGCTATAACGGTCTCTTCTTTTCCTTTGAAGAGCTCGTTGAGCTCTTCGATCCATTGTTCTCGAATATAAGCCATTTTTTTCACCTCCATTTCTTTGTGATGGCCTTCGGACAACGTCTATATTATATTATAAATATGATTTTCTGTCAACTATTTTTGAATATTTTTGATTATGTAAAAAGCAGAGAAAATACTCAACCAAACGGTTGAGTATTTTCTATGGTGGAGTGTAGGAGGCTCGAACTCCTCACCTCTTCCATGCCATGGAAGCGCTCTACCAAATGAGCTAACACCCCAGATTGTGAATTATTGTTTGCCGGAGAATATCCCGACGGCTTTATTTTATCATAATGTATGGTAAAATGAAAGTATGAAAACTATTTTGACAGGTATTAGAGCAAATTCGGAGCTCACGCTAGGCAATTATTTGGGTGCGCTGCTTCCTATGGTTAGGTTGGCTAATCAGCACTCGAACGAGATGAATGTGAATATTTTTGTGCCAGATTTACATTCAATCATTGCCGATGTGGATGGAAATTTGCAAACAAACATCATCCGTACGATTAAGTATTACATGGCGGCGGGGCTGGAATTAAACGATAACGTGCATATTTATCGTCAATCTTACGTGCCAGCACATTCGGAGCTGTGTTGGATACTGAATTGTGTCGCAACGATGGGTGAGGCTTCGAGGATGACACAGTATAAGGAGAAGTCTGAGGGGCGGGAATCGTGTAATGTGGGGATTTTTGATTATCCGATTTTGATGGCGGCGGACATTTTGCTTTATTCGGCGGAGTATGTGCCGATTGGCGAGGACCAGTTCCAGCACATTGAGCTAGCTCGGAACCTCGCTATGCGCTTCAATCATCGTTTCCAGAGTGAGATATTTACGGTTCCGGTTAAGACTTCTGAGCAGGTTGAGTTCATGGGGCTTTCGGACGGCATTAGGATTCGGGATCTGCTAAATCCGGAGAAAAAGATGTCGAAATCTACGGCTTCAGAGAACTCTAAGATTATGCTTGATGACGAGCCGGCGAAGGCCGCGAAGAAGATTATGTCGGCGACGACCGATTCTCTCGGGAAAATTAAGTTCGATATGTTTAATCAGCCAGGGATTTCGAATTTGCTGTTAATTGATGCCTTGGTGATGGATTTGCCGCTTCAGGATGTGGTTTCGACATGGGCTGGTGAGACGAAATATGGCGACTTGAAGCAGAAAGTCGCGAACGATGTATCGAATATGTTGGCTGAGTTCCAATCGAGGCTATCAGGTATTACAGATCAGCAGGTGCTCGAGTTGTTTGAAAAAGGTGAATCATATGCTAATAATGTTGCAAATGCAAAATTACTTGAAGCCCAGAAGGCATTTGGGTTGAGATAGTAAAACCCCTGACTCTTTTTGCAGATGATTCTTGCGAGTCAGGGGTTGGATTAATTGAGGGGGTACCTTTTCTTGATAATTATCCCATCCTTAAAGTGCTATTTCCCCTCAATTAATACATATTTAATAACCTTTTAGTGTTTATTTGTCAAGATTTGGCAGGTCTGTAAAAACCATGGCGATTCTGGGGCTGAAAATGATTGCAATATGATACTGATATAGTATAATTAATTTATGATTGTAACAGGGAAGAAATTTAGCAAGCCAGAGATGTCGCGTGTGATAAACGGTGATGTTGTCCTTGGGGCGGAAGATGAGCCGATTGAGAAGGTCAGGCTGGATGTTTTAATGGGCGAGATATACAAGAGCTATAATCGGTCGACTTTGCAGAAGTTTATCAAGAGTGGATTTGTAACCGTGGATGGTAAACTTGTGACGAAGCCAAATTCTCGGTTCGAGAGGACGGTGAAGCTTGATTTAAAGGTGCCGAAGGTGATGAAAAATTCGGATGTCAAATTGGACATTATTTATGAGGATGATGATGTGGTGGTGGTTAATAAGCCCTCTGGACTACTGAGTGAAGGGAAGGGGGAGTATTGTCCGGAGAAGACTTTGGCAGACTATGGTTTCGTGGCTCATAGGCTTGACAGGGACACTTCGGGTGTGATGGTGATAGCAAAAAGCGAAGAAGCCCAGAAGTATTTGAAGAAACAGTTTCAGAAGCGGTCTGTGCATAAGACGTATTATACGGTGGTTCATGGTCGGCCGAAATATGATCAAGCCAAGATTGAGCTGCCTCTGATTCGAGATTTGAAGCGCCCAACTACTTTCCGGGTGGATGCGAATGGGAAGGAATCCGTGACATTTTATAGGATTCTGAGGACAAATAATGATTATTCTTTACTGGAACTTAAGCCGATTACGGGGCGTACACACCAGCTTCGGGTTCATATGAAATATTTGGGTCACCCAATCGTGGGCGATACGGTTTACGGTGAGAAAGATGATGCTGATAGGCTAATGCTTCATGCGGGCGAGCTCGAGATTAATCTGCCTAGCGGCGAGCGTAAGACTTTTCGAGTTCCTAGGCCGAAGGAATTTGATGCGATGGTTCGGTTGGATGGCGCTCGGCAGGATGGATAACGAATCCGGGTAAGCTATGTTTTTTGATGAAGTTAGTGAAATACCAGCAATTGCGAAGAAATGTGGCACTTCGGTTTTTGTAATTCCAGATAATGCCGATTTTTGCATTAAAAACGCGATTGTTTTGTCGCCAGAACAGAAGTCGGTGATTTCAATTGACCAGGTGAGGGAGATTTTCCACATTATTAATAATCGGCAGGTTGATGATCAATACATTATAATTCGTCCGGCGGATAAAATGAGCGATGCGGCTTACAATGCGATTCTGAAATCTTTGGAAGAGCCGATTAATAAGGTACATTTTGTATTAGTTACGGAAAATATCAGTAAAATATTACCTACGGTACTCAGTCGCGCTTCAATTTATATTTTGAGGAATAAGGATTGTTTATCTAGTGAAATACGTGTTGATGATAAAGTGAAGGACTTAGCTAAAAGATTACTGGTGGCGAAGCCAGCTGAGCTGGTTGCAACTATTGATGATATTGCGCGTAAGAAAGACGGAGTGAGGGAATATTCGCTCTCGATTGTTGGTGCTTCGATTGAAATGTTATTTAAGAGTTACTTTCTCACTTCTAAGGCTGTGTTTTTAGCTAAATTACCTAAATTTTTGGCGGCATACGAGGGTATCAGCCGTAACGGTCATGTTAAGTTGCAATTACTAGCTAATTTGTGTTAAAATATACTTATGATTGCGCTTTTTGCTATTCTATTATTTATAGTGTTTTTAGTCTTTTTCTTTCCTTTACGACCCAAGAAGAAGGTAGATAAAGAGAAATCGCCGAAATACGACAATCAGATGAAGAAGCTTTGGCAGATTGCTCAGACTTCAATGAAAGAACGCAAACCGTTTCGGGCGGAGAAAGCACTACTTACTATCCTGAAGTTCGACGAGAAGAATGCGGCGGCATACAACCGACTCGGTATTCTTTATGCTAAGAGTCAGAAGTACGACGAAGCGGTGGAGTGTTTCGAGATTGCTCAATCTTTGGATAATAATCCTGCCTCGATTCATAATGTGGGCTTGATTTACTTGGAGACTGGTGCATACGAGAAAGCGGCGATGGCCTTCAATCAGGCGATTTCGCTTGAAGGAGATGTTCCTTCCCGCTATATCGCTCTTGCTAAAGCCGAAGAGAAACTCGGGCGTTTTAAGAAAGCGGTTGATGCGCTAGAGAGCGCTTATGAACTTGATCCGAAAGTGTCTGTACTTCGTGATATCTTAGCTATTTATGAAGAAAGTGGTAATACTGAGGCAGCGACTGCGACTTCGGCACGGATTGAGGCTCAGATAGCGAAGGATAATATTGCTAAGCGACGTCATTCCATAGCTAAACTGCGGAAGAAGTCGGTATCGGAATCTGCGCCTTCGGGTTCAAAATCTCCTAAGACTAATAATGCTTCGGTATCTGATAATAAGAATGTGAGCAAAAGAACTCTTTCAATTAAATCTCGTATTTCTAGGACCCATACTGGCCGTAAGCATATTTAGCCCTTGAGTTATGTTTTGCTTGATTTTTATCAGGTGTTTGGTATAATAATAGCATTGCTGGAATCGTCTAGTGGCAATGACAAGAGACTGTAAATCTCTCGCGCTTCGCGCTTCGTAGGTTCGAGTCCTACTTCCAGCACCATTTTTGTGCAAAAATGCTCAAAAAGCAGGACTCGGTTGTCGCAAAAGCTCCAAGCGAGTCCTACTTCCAGCACCATTTATTTGAGTTAAAAGCCGGCATCTCGGCATTTTTTCTTGCTCGCTCGATCATTCTTTTTTTGAAAAAAGGGTTGTATTGCTAAAATATTTGTGCTAAGATAAACATAAGAAAAAAGTGTGGAGGAGTAATGTTAAGAGGCATTAGAGCCAAGATTCGTGTAACGATATTAGGTATTTTAGTGCTTTGCGGTTCGGCGGTTGTTATTAATACTTTTGCTGATGCGAATTACGAAATAATATATGCTGAGACTGATTTATATAGTTGGCATGATAGTTGGCAGAATATCGTCGAATTAGATGGTGTTAATGGCAGCGATTTTAGTGTCAGTTTAAGCATTGAAGAGTATTACTACATAGTTCGTGATATTGAGGGGTATTTTACTGCCAATGATGGTTCGTACATAACGGCTGATAGTTGCAGTAAAGTAGTAAGCGATTCGGTATGTGACGTAAGTACTGGTCATTTTCATCTAGAAAACGACAGTGATAATACATATTATAATGTTTACACAGTGCACTACACTGTTTCTCCTGATACCCCTGCTGGCGTTTATGATTTAGCAATCCATACTGAAAATTATCTAGCTCAAGCCGACGACGAATATGTTGATTTAAGCTCAGGATATAATTCAGAAACGCATTTAGAAATCATTGTAAAAAGACCGCAGGAGATAATTTTTGAAGATTCTGACGGCAATCCTATTACAGAAATAACTAAATATTTAGGCGATGAAGATTTTATCGTGAACAAACACACTATTTCGGGGGAAGGAGATATTTCTGATTACTATATTGATTATGGGGCCGATGAGGAAGTGGTTGAAATTATATCTGGTTCGGATTATTTTCGGGTTATAGATGTTGGGACAACTAGAATTTGCGCGTGGGCGGATGAAGCTGGTCTCTATACAGAAGGTGAATCCTGTTTTACGGTCAATGTTGAGAAAAGACCAATTCTAACTTATAGTATGTTTCTTTATGATGAAGAGTATGGTGGCGAAACTGTCGTGGCCGAGCCAATTATTGTAGAGCTAAATGGTACCGACGATGCTAGAGTGGCTGTGGATTTAGAACCTATTAACACGATTAGACTCCTTAATCTGCACGGATATTTCGCGACATCTGAAAATTCTGGGAGTGAATATGGTCCTCACTATATCAATGCCACTGATTTCTATTCAATGTCCATATGCGAAGAGCAATGTGGGTTTGATGTGGAAACCGGCTCTTTTTATTATGAATTTGGTGACATAGATGACGACGGTAACTGGTTTGATGGAGGGGGCGATGAAATTGCTAGAATGATTTATACGATTTCTTCTGATACTCCTGCTGGAGTTTATAATGTGCCGATTGTCATTAATGACTTGCAGGGTCGAAACATGGACGATGGAACTGACTTTGATGAAGAATACATATCTTTTGAGAACGTTCAGATAGTGGTAAGAAGACCTCAAAACATTGTATTTCGAGATCATGATGAAAACCCCATCACGGAGGTAAACAAAACTTATGGTGACTCAGATTTTGAAGTTACTAAAGAAGTATATTACGGTGAGGGAGATGGTGAAATAATTGACTATTATATTGAAAGTAGTCATAGCGTAGATGAAGGTGAGGGAAATGTAGTTGATATTGTACCTAACTCAGATTACATCCATATTAATAAAGCGGGGTCTGCTGAGATTTGCGCCGTTGCATCTGAGACTGAGTTCTATTTAGAGACCACAGCTTGCTATACGATCAATGTTGAAAATAAAGAAATCTGGGTGAAAGATTTGACGGTTGCCGACAAACGATTCGATGGAAACTCTGATGCTGAAATAGATGAACTTACATTCTACGCTCTTGATTCAGAAGATAATCAGGTTGATATAAGCATCGACCCGGCTTACTATTATATTGATAAAGTTGAGCTTGACGATCCAAACGTGGGTGAGACGACAGTAAACATCGAAATACATTTAACTACAGAAGGATATGGTCGTTATTATTTGTCAGAAGCTATGTATACTGCACCAGCAACTGTTCTACCGGCCATCATACAGACTATTACGCAAGCAACAGTTGATTCACAAGAATATGACCCTACGGGTAACTGCCAATCTGTTCCAATACGCGTAGAGGGGATATCTGCCGAAGATTTGGAATTTGAATTATATGAAGGTACGGACTTTAAACTATTGTATGAAGACGAAGAACTAGATAGTAATGAAGTTTGTCTTACTGATGTTGGTGGCTATGATTTAACTGTTGTTCCGATTGATGAGGGCAACTTCACTTTTGAGCCTTTTGAAGTTACTTTTACAATTACCCCAAAGATAATTTCGATAACATCCGCGGAAGTCAATGAAAAGGAATATGATAGGACCTCGGAGGCATCCGTGCGGAGTGTTTCGTTTGGTGGTATTGAGCTCATAAAAGATGCAGACTACAGCGCATATGCTTCTCTTGATAATTCCGATGCCGGGACGTGGAGCGCGATAGTTTATGTAACTCTCATTAACCATAATTATAGTTTCTCCTATGATGATTCTTCTGATAGCTATGAATATCAAGATTCTTTCGATGTAAATGAGGTTGAGATTCTTCCGAGAACATTGACATATGATAATACGTATTATGATTTTGAATATCTTAATTATTATACAGGCGAAGAAATTAAACCATTTATATCTCTATCGATTGCTTTTGTAGATGGTGAACAGCCAGAAGACCCTCTTACTCTTGATCAGGATTACACTATAGAGTACTCAAATGATACTGTTAATGCGGGACTAAAATACGCAACCTTAAACGGGAAGGGTAATTTCCGTGGATCAATTGGCCCGATAGAGTATTATATTTCTGCAGCATCGGTACAAGATGTACAAGTGGCAACCCCATCTCAAACTTATACTGGTGAGCCATTAGAGCCAGAACCAGCGGTAACTGCTATGTTTGGTGGTAACAGGATTACTTTGCCTACGAGTGATTATGAGATTTCGGATCATGAGGATTTTGTTAATGCCGGTACTCATATTTATACAATACAAGAATCAAATACTGGTAATTATCATTTTTCTAATACAGAGACAACATTCACGATTACTCCTTACGAAATTTCCTCGAGCAACATTTCCTTAAGTGAAGATATGTATAAATACAACGGTACTTCACAAACTCCATCCGTCACTGTTACAGTAGAAGAAATTACAATTGATGAGGATGATTACGATATAAATTTTAGTGCAGATACAATTGGCAATGATGAGGGCGACACTGAAGTGACCGTTACGGTTACCGCCAAAGAAGGAGTTAATATTGCCGGGAGCGCATCGGCTACTTACATCATTACTCCTCGTGATGTTTTAACGATTACTGGTATTGATGACAATCAGCGGATTGAATATACTGGCCTACCAGTAACACTGGACGGGGATGTTATAGTGGAGGAAAATGAGGGCGGGATAACTGCGGAAGATCTTACTATTACTTGGTATGCCAGTGATGGTATTACAGTGATTGAACAGCCAACCAACGCAGGTTCTTATAAAGTAGCTTATTCCTATGAGGATGCAGATTATCATGGCGTATTAGTAGTTAACTTTGAAATTACTAAAGTTGAATCTCCTACTCCAGCAGAAATGGAAACAGAATTTAGGACAGTAAGCGGACAAACTCTTGCTGATCTTGAGGGTGAGCGTACAAATGGTTTTGTTTGGGTAGATAGTAGCACGACGATCATTCCGGGTAATAATGTTTATCCTGCTACTTATACTTACAATAATGATGCTGTAAATTATGAAACACTCAATCTAAACGTGCCAATATATGGTTTATCACAAATTAATGTTACTGTCCCAGCAAGTGAAGGTGGTGAAATTACTATCTCTGACCAAAATGTCCTTGAGGGTCAAACTGTAACTGTTACTATTACACCAGATTTTGGATATATTTTAAGTAGTATTACTGTTAACGGAGTGAATCATATTGGTAGCGTAGAAGCAAATACTTTAACAATTGTAGCTGGAACTAGCGATTTAGAGATTGTGGCTACTTTTGTACCTATAACTTATGAAATAGTTGAAGGGGCTGAACAGGTCTATACTATCGATGAAGATAGCGAAGCTAAATTTAAGATTAATGCCACTTACGGACTATTTGAAAATGACGGAGCAGTTTATGTAGATGATACACTAGTCGCTCCTGGGAACTATACTTCTTGGGACGGTAGTACCTATATTCAACTTGCTAAAGAATATGTAGATACTTTGGCGGTAGGTACGCATACGCTCAAGATTGTCTTTAATGATGGCGGAACCGCGATGACGACTTTCACCATAGCGAAATCAGATGCTGCTGATGACGGTGACGACACTGATGATGGTGATGATGTTGATGATAGTGATGATGGTGATGGTAGCGATGATATTTGGACGGTACCAGATACTGGTTTTTCTACAATGATAAGTGGTGGTGCTACCGCGGCAATCAGCTTGCTAGCAGTCATAATGGCTGTGTTGGTAGTTCTGCGGAAAGATCGTAGATAATGTGCTGCATTGCGAATTGATGATTTAGTGGTACTTAGGAGATTCTTCTAGGTGGCCGGTTTCGTTGATTTGGTAGGCTTCGTTATGGTACCACCAACTATCGTCGTCCTCATTATCATAATACTCGTAGTCGTCGTCATGATTACTTAATTTGGAACCGTTTCTCACAATTTTTATTTCGATTTGATTTAGTTTTAGTTTATCGCAATTCTCTTGGATGAACTTAAGATATGTTTTTTTATCGTCTATGTCATCAACGAATGGATTATACCAATTCGGAAAGCCGAATCTTTTAATGAAATAGGGAGCATAGACGATTAACAACTTAGGATCTAATTGATATAAATAATATGGACTAATGTCTAGGCAAAAATATGCAGAGTGCATTTCTCCTTTCCTATCTTTCCAGACTTTGTCCATTACATCGTTAGTGAAAAAGGGGATATCATATTTAATTGGTGTATCGTATTGTTTTATAAATTCATCATATTTTTCTTTAAGTTTTGTGTCTTTAAGTCTATTTTGCTGAGCTTTGATGACCTTTATGAAGGGATCTCGTTTGGTCTTGGCTTGACATTTTTCCGCTGATTCATAGACTGGTATGGCAGGCCCTTCTTCTTCATCTTCGTAGTATTCTTCTTTTTCTTCTTGATTATCAAATTCATCTTCGCCATAAGTTGCATATAATTCCTCCAGATAAATGCTAGGGTCTTCTGGATTCCAATTGTTTTGGATGCGTTCGTAGTCGTTTTCATCAGGGTCGTACATCTTGGCTCCCTTTAGAAGAAGATTTCGTCTTCGTCTGATGAATCTGGTATTTCTGAATATGAAACATTGGTTTTTTCAAACGTATTATCTTCGGGCTCTTCATCTTCGCTACTTGAATTTTCGAGAGGATCCACGTATTCAACTTCCATATTATCGTCAATTAATACCCTCAAATCGCCCTCTAGATACCTCGCGGTTTCTTTTGGGAAGTTGAATGTGAATTCGAGAACTGGCTTACCTTCGTCATAGCGGAGTTTCTTAATAGCATAATCTTTTACTCTAGACCAGGCTTCGATACGAGCTTTGGCTAGAGCGGCTTTTTCTAGTGATTCAAAACTATTACCCATGACATTACGACGATTCTGGGCCTCAGTGTCTTCGGTCTCTGGTCTAAGCCCCCAGATACGTCCTCCGGAGGTAATATAAAACCTTGATAGTGACTTTAGTGACTCTGTACTCATATTTTATATATTATACACTAAGTTCTAATGCTTGTCAAGTAGACAATTTTACGATTTTAAGCGCATATTGCAATAAGTGTGTTATAATTACGTTACGCATTTCTTAAGAATGCCGCGATAGCTCAGTTGGTAGAGCGCATCCATGGTAAGGATGAGGTCACCGGTTCAAACCCGGTTCGCGGCTCCATTTTTTTGCTATTTTTTGCCGCAGTGGTCGTGATCTGGGTTGCTTTCTAGATGGTGGTGATGATGCTTGGATAAATGTGGGAAAATAAATTCTAGGCCGATTTTGACAATTATAAGTGCGATTATGATGCTGACGTATGATTCTATGTTGATTTGCCAAATTAGGTAGATTATGGCGGAAAATAATACGGCGATTGAAATCCAAGTGTCGTTCATGGTCTCGGCGGCGGATGCAATTAAGACATTGGATTTGATGACCTTGCCGGTTTTTTTGAGGTAGCTAGCAAGTAGATATTTTGTAGCAATGGATGCTATGAGCACGACGATGGTAGGGAGCGAATAGTCGACTTCTTCGGGCGAAATGATGTTTTTGACGGATAGAATGATAATTTCGACACCGACCAGGATGATAATGAGCGCGATGATTATCGTGGTAATGCGTTCAATTGTGGCTCTGTATTTAGAGAATTTATGATGGACGGCTAGTCTTTCACTTATGATGATTAGAAAGCCTGATATCGAATCAGTGAGACTATGGACGGCATCGGAAGCGATGGCTAGCGAATTAGATAATAAACCGACGATAATATTGAAAACCGCTAGTAGGAAATTAATTAAAACAAAAAGGTACCCGGATTTGACGATTGTCTGGCTGCGGTTTTTTGATTCCGTTTCAGTTTTGCTGACCATAATTAGTTTTATTTTAGCATATTTTGGTATAATATTTAAATGAAAGGAATTAATATGTTTAATTTAAAAGACAAAGTTGCGGTAGTTTCAGGTGCTTCTTCGGGGTTGGGTCAACAGATGGCTCTGGCTTTTGCTAGACAAGGTGCAAAATTGGCAATCTTAGCACGTAGAGTTGAGCGGCTCGAGGAGTTTAAGCCAAAACTATTGAAAGAAGGTGCGGAGGATGTCATTGCTTATAAGTGCGATGTGACCGACTCGGATAACATTAATGATGTAGCTAAAAAGGTCGAAAAGGATTTCGGCAGAGTTGATATTCTACTAAACTGTGCGGGTTCATCGAAAGACAAAGGTGTCCTTGAGATGACGGATGAAGAGTGGGATTTTACGATTGCGACTGATGAGACGAGTGTGTTCAAGATGACGAGAGCTTTTGCTAATATCATGAAGAAAAATCATTACGGGCGGATTATTAATATTGCTTCGATGTATGGCCTGGTAGGCAATACCGAAATTCACACGGTGGCCTATCATGCTTCGAAAGGGGCCGTAGTGAACTTTACGCGTGCGGTTGCGGCAGAACTTGCTCTTGAGGGCATTACTTGTAATGCGATTTGTCCTGGGTATTTTGAGACAGAGTTAACTAAGGCAGTATTGGACACTCCTCAGTTCCAGGAGTTTGCAAAGACCCATGTCCCGATGCAGAGATACGGTAAGCCGGGGGAGCTTGATGCGGCGGCGGTGTTCCTGGCTTCTAGTGAGGCTTCTTATGTGACTGGCGCGATATTGCCAGTGGATGGTGGATATACCTGCATATAACTAAAGAAAGGAGAGAATATGAAAACTAAATATTCGGGTACTCAGACAGAAAAGAATCTTGAAGCAGCTCTGGCTGGTGAATCGGTGGCTCGCAATAAGTATGATTTTTATGCTTCAAAGGCCAAAAAAGATGGTTTTGAACAGATCGCAGCGATTTTTGCCGAAACCGCACTTAATGAGAAAGAACATGCCAAATTGTGGTACAAAGAGCTTCATGGCGGTGAGGTGGAACCTACCGATATAAACTTGGAAGCGGCGGCTGACGGGGAGAATTATGAGTGGACTGATATGTACAAGTCATTTGCTGAGACGGCTCGAAAGGAAGGCTTCGATGAACTAGCTGATAAATTTGAAGGTGTAGCCAAAATTGAGAAAAGTCATGAGGAGAGGTACCGCAAGTTGCTAAGCAACGTAAAGGGCAAAAGGGTCTTTTCAAAAGATGGCGATGCGATTTGGATTTGTCGGAATTGCGGTCATATCGTGATTGGAAAACAAGCGCCGGAGATTTGTCCGGTTTGTGCGCATCCGCAGGCGTTTTTCGAGGTGAAGGCGGAGAATTATTGAGGTTGACCGTACTATTGTGAAGTGGTGCGATAGGCCGACTGTACTGCGTACAGCCTGTTGCCAGTTCGGAAATTAGAAAAAAACAATACGAGCGTAGCGAAGCTACGCTCTATAGATTTACGTCTAATTAAAAATACGAGAGCAAGCTCTCGATTTTTAATTCTCCGTAAATCAAATACAACACTAAGGTGTCGTATTGCTTTTTACTAATTTCACTCACGTGGAGCCGACTGTCGGGATTGAACCGACGACCTACGGTTTACAAAACCGTTGCTCTACCAGCTGAGCTAAGTCGGCGTGTTTTTATTATATCACATTTTGTTTGTGGAAAAAAATAGTTTTAAACACTTGCTTAATGATTTTTAATGACTTATAATGGTTATATACAAAAAGTGGAGTGAAAAGTGTCAAAAGAATTATTAACTGCGAGGTTTCTTAGACATGAGAACTAACACCAAATTGTTGGTATTATCTTCTTGTGTTTTAAGCACGATTTTGGGTGTTCTACTTTCTGATGGAATGGCATATTCGATTGCGAAGCAGAGTACTCTTTCGATGTCAGTTCAATCTAGCGCCCTTTCTCTTAATTTGATGCCTTCACCGGGCGGTACTTTTGGTCAATCCGGCAATGCTACAGTGACGATTTCTACGGATAACTTTACGGGTTACAATCTATCGATTGTCTCTAGCGGTGGTTCTAGTTTGGTTAATTCAAACAATGACGAGGTTGAATCAATTAGTTCTGTGGTTACACAGCAGGATTTCTCGACTAGTTCCACATATAATAATAAATGGGGGTTAAGGCCAAGCCAGTATGTTACTAGCTCTGGTGGGGTAGATACGACGGTTAATAATTCAGATTTCTTGCCTGCTCCTTATGGGCAGGGCCTAGTGCTTGCCAAAACAACTTCTGCTAATGCTCTAGATGGCAATGATGAGCCCATTCCGCATACTTATACATTCAACTTTGGCGCTAGGGTGGATACGACTTTGCCGGCAGGGACTTATACGGGTACTTATGTGTTAACGGCGGTAGCGAATGTGGTTACTTATAGTGTGACTTACCTTAGCAATACGAATGAAACAGTGACTGGTATGCCGTCACCGAATCCGCAGGCACTGGAGATTAATGGCGGTACACCGGCAGCAAGTTCCCATGCAGCATTAAGCAGTGCTGTGCCGGTGATGACTAGTGGAACTATTAAGACATTTGGTGGTTGGTGTACGGTGGCTACTACTTATAATTCCAATACAGGTAACGATGAATGTTCGGGTACAATTTACCAGCCCGGCGACGATTATCCAATTGATCAAACTGCTGACGGTACCAATATTTCGCTTTATGCAATGTGGCTAACTGATCCGTTTCCGACGGTCTTTAGCCAGATGGGGAAATGTATATTTAATAATGGCACTATTAGTGGCTCGGAATGCCAGGATTACACAAGCTACGATTATATCGATACCCGCGTAGCTCTTTATAGTAGCAATAACTACAGTAAAGATTACGAAGTCCACTTTACTATTGATTCTTACGTTCCAACTACTCAGCCAGATACTCAATCTACAATATTTAATGACAAATTGTCGTCTTCCGTGACGGAAAGTCCATATGGTGGCAAATCTCCTGGTATTATTGTGCGTCGCAACGGTAGTAAGTATATGGAAATTAAATCAACTTATGGTGCTCCAACTGATCATTCAGAAATTAGATACGTAGATAAAACCCCTCCCGCAACCGCCTATAACGGTACTGATATTAGGATTTTTAGGATTAACGGTATCATTTATACGAGCGTAGATAACGGTCCATTAGTACTTCTCCAAGACTTCACACCATTTAATCAACAATTTGGTTTAACTGCTTGGTTTGGTGCCTATCCAGACAACGTAGATTGTTCAGTGGGTTGTACGGCAGCGAAACGCTATTTCACGGGCGAACTAAGCAACATGTATATTAAATTAGGGGATATGCCGGCCAGTTATGTTTTCGACATCACATATGATGCAAATGGTGGTACTCCTAGTCCTACTGTCTATAAGATTATAAACGGAAATGCATTGGAGGAATTTCCGGAAGTAATGAATAGTGGGTGGCTATTTGACGGTTGGTGGACGGCGTCGAGTGGTGGGCAGCAAATTACAACAGCGACGGTGCCGACTGCAACTGCTACTTACTATGCGCATTGGTATAAGTCGGTAGCTGATGCCCAGATTACTAACACTAGTATCGCGATGTCCGTAAATGATACGGAAACTATTAGTATTACTAATGCGGCGGATATTGAGCCCTATACACTGGCATCGAGCGATACATCTGTGGCTACGGTCAGTTCCGCTGGCGTGATTACGGCGGTTGGTAATGGCACAGCTACGATTACGTTGACGGGGTCGAAGACGGGTGATACGCGCACGATTAGCGTGGCAGTGGGTAATTTGATTTATGTCGATTTCGACTCGCAAGGAGGTACACCGTCAACATATACAGAGCCGGTAGCCAATGGCGGTTCGTTTAGCTCTTTGCCGGAGCCGGTGCGATCTGGCCATACACTAGAGGGTTGGTATACCGGTACAAATGGCACTGGCACAAAGCTCACTACTTCTACAGTGTTTGATGCTAATACGCCGACTCAGTATTACGCTCACTGGGAAGAGGCGCTTTATGTTTGTAAGGTTGCGACAACGCTACACACTGAAACTTGTGGTAGGTCTGGTAGTGATGGTTGTAGAGGGGCTGGCTATACTAATACTGGCGACACTTCAATTATCACCTATGGCTCACTCGTCAATAGCACTACTCTGTCCGCTGGTAATGCATTTAACTGTGATATCAATTACGATGGGGACTTTGATGAAGAAAATGAGAGGTTCTATTACTTTGGTAACGATAATGGCAACGCTAAATTTGTTTATTATAAAAATTTGAGTACAAATAATCCAGCGTATGTTGATGCTCCTAGTTATCTTCCAACTGCTTCTGATCCAGGTTGGGACAATCCTAATCTCGTGACTTTCTCGACTGGCGATTATAATAATACCGTTGCGCGTTTTATGACCTACCCAGAGGCACTTTCGTTATGCAATAACAGTACTTCTGGTATTGGCGTGAATGGACTATGTCTTTACCTGTTAGAGCAATCAGCCTTCGCTAATATTTCAATAAATGACGGAATTTGGCTCGAAGCGCAATCCGATGGCTACAAGAACAGGATTCAGACAAAGTCTCGCCAATTGAATCACAATAAAACTACAGCGAATAATGAAGTAAGACCGACTATTGAAGTGCCGATTGAATATGTTGAACCATACGCTCCGCCAGTTACCACTTATGAAATTACCTTTAATCCGCACAATGGGGATAATAATACTACTGAGACGGTTGTTGCAGGTAGTGCGCTTGGAAACAAATACCCATCCCCAGATCCGACTTACACCGACCATATCTTCCAAGGTTGGTATACAGCGGCGAGTGGTGGCACTCTTGTGACCGACCAGACGGTACCAGATGGCGATTGGACTTATCACGCGCAGTGGAAGGGCTCGGTGGCGCTGGCGCAGGTTGCAAGTAATGCTGTTTCAGTAGTTGAAGGCAATACCGCCACAATTTCGGTAACTAATGCATCGGATCTCGAAGCATTTACGTTCTCATCTAGTGATACTAATGTAGCTACAGTTGACTCTTCGACTGGTGTAGTTACTGCTGTCTCTGAAGGCACTACCACGATTTCAATTACTGGTGCAAGTTCTCATGCGGCCAATAATATTGTGACCGTGACGGTTGTAGATGCATCATCGTCATTTAGGGTAACCTTTGATCCGCAGAATGGTGGCAGTACTTTCTTCGTTGATATACAAGCTGGCGATGCTATTGGTGCTGATATGCCACAAAATGATCCAACTTATACCGATCATGTTTTCCAGAGATGGTACGATGCCTCGAATAATAATACTGTCACTAGCGCAACTGAAGTGTATTCTGCTATGACGGTTTACGCTGAATGGAAACTGGATGTAACCCAAGCGGTAATTTCGAATGCTGATTTGACATTAGCAGCAGGTGATCAGCTGACAATCCTAGTTGATAATTCAGCACAACTTGAAGCCTACACCTTTAGTTCGGCTAATACTTCGATAGCTACGGTAGATGCTAACACTGGTGTAATTACCGGTGTAGCTGCAGGTACTGTAAATATTGTTATGACTGGTGCCCAGTCCAATCTTACAAAGACAATAGAGGTACAAGTCACAGCGGCTCCAGTGATTAAGCGGACGGTAACCTTCAATGCAAACGGTGGTACCACACCTAGCCCGGAGGCTTCGTTCCAGGTGGACGACGGCGATGCGGTGGGAAGCTTGCCAACCACCACACGAGCTAATCATAGATTCTTTGGTTGGTATACGGACGACGGTACTTTTTATGATGAAGTAACGCCTGAAACTACTGTGGACGCTGACATAACTTACTATGCCAGGTGGGTTGAAGACACTACAAGTTTCCCGATTGTATTCTCCGAAATCAATGAGTGCCAGTTTAGCGGGAATGCGGTAATATCTGGTACTTATTGTACTCAGGATAAAACTAAGAAATATGTGGATTCTGGCGTAGCCCTATTCTCCACGGCTAATTATCAGAAAGATTTCGAAATTGGATTTACGATAGTAGAACTTGCACAGCCGCAGTTAGTGAATCAAGGAACTTTAGTAAATTCTAAGTATGAAAATTCAGGTTTGAACTATCCTGGATTTGTATATCGCAGTTATTCTACAGGGCCAAACTTCGAATTAACTGGTAAATTTAGCAATGGCGATCCGACTACATTTACAACTGCTGGTAGTAACTTGCATAGAGTAAAGATTGTTAGGGAAAACCAAGTTTTGAAGTATTCAATTAATGATGGTGCCTTTACGACTTGGTATGATGTATCTGGCAACACGCATCGTTTTGATACTAATGTCTGGTTTGGTGCGTCGGCGCAGTCGAACGGTACGACTCCACAACGCTATCTCACCGGTAAATTGACCGATATGTACGTCAAACTTGGCACTACGCAGGCGGATTACTTGATTGACTTTGATCCGGGCAGTGGTAGCTTCACGAATCCGACTGATAGTAGCCGAACGGTCACGGTAAATGATTCGTTGGGGTCTTTGCCAGTGCCGAATCCACCAACCAATAACCATACGTTTATAGGTTGGTTTGACGAGTCGACTTCGCCGGCTACCCAGGTAACTGCTTCGACGGTTCCGAGTAGTAACATGACTTATGTCGCGCATTATAGCTATCAATCTTCTGATACTCCGGTTGTGTTTGATGTATCCAATAATGCTACTAGGGGATATCAAGAATTAATGGATGATTGGGTACCAAGCCCGGTTGGTATCACTACCTTTAATGAGTTTACGCCGATCAATGATTCGACCTGGGGCGATACGAGCGAGTTATCAGAACAGGGATACTGGGAAGATATCAGAGATAATTTCATAGATAATGGTTGCTTGATTCCATCTTATAGTGACGCTGTGAAGCCATTAGATGTTTTGCCTGCCTGGACAAGTGGTTCGGTAGATTGCTCGAAGCCAGATGTATATGATACTGAACTTGGTACAGCTTTAACCGTACGTCTTAACAATGCCCAGGGTGCCGTAGTGTCCTATGCTAAGGCAGAAAACGGCGTGATTCATAATATGATACCAGGGCAAACTTACTACTGGGAAGATCAAAATGATAGTACGGTATATGGATATGTTACAGCAACTTCGAAGAATGGTACACGCTGGGTAGATACTGGTACGATTCGCAACGTACGCGACCTTGGAGGTTTGCCAGTAACTTATACTGATAGCAATAATCAAACTGTAACCGGTACTGTGGCTTATGGTAGATTGTTCCGCGGTGAGAAGCTAAATAGCGCTCCGGCGACGGAGTTAACCAATTTAGGGATTACTACGGAGTATAATGTGGGCGATGAGTATTCTAGCGATACGCATTTAACCGACTATCATCTCAACCAAGTGGTTCACTATGACTTTGATTATAATTCTGGCGACGAGAGTAATCCTAACAGTAATTATATGAAAGCCTGGACGGCAGTGACTAATATTATGACCGATATTGCGAACACTAACACCACAAAGAATGTTTATTTCCACTGTCGTGTTGGTGCTGACCGTACCGGTACTGTAGCGTATCTCTTGGAAGGGCTCCTTGGTGTACCGGATGAGATGAGGTATGAGGAATATGCTCTCACTAATGTGTCTGGTCTATATGATAGGACAAGGTATTATAAGCAAAAGAGTAGTACTAATAATTTGAAGTTTGTTTATATGATGGGCTATGTGAAGACTACGCAAGATATTTATGATTGGTATATGCAAAATCCGAATGCTAGCGCCAGTTTGATTCAAAGTTTCAGGGCAGCGATGACGGTAAGTAGTAACAATAACCAGAATAATCTTGGTAATCAAAATAGTTCAAGCAGTCAAGGTGCTCAGGCTCTAAGTAATTCCATTTCAAATGAGAATATAACTATAGACAGTTTATCTGATCAGAGTTCTAATATTGCTGCTGGTAATCTTGAAGACGAAAATCTTCAACCCCTTGGTGTGACCGAAAATAGTGAGTCGATTTCACCTTCTGATATGCTGATTACGGCTGCTTCTATAGCGGCTTCGGGCGCTGCAATAACTTATGCTTTGTTTAAGCGAGACAATGACGAAACCTTGTAGTGTGTTATAATTGTCTTATGGATATTTTGTTTATAATTATGGGGGTAGTAATAATAATTCTTTTAGCTATACTAATAGTTTTGGTTTTGAAAAAGAATCATTCGCAATATAGCCAGAAAGAGCTTACCGCTATGGCAGAACGCTTGATAAAAATGGAGGGTGAGGTTAGCAAGATTAACCCTTCCATTGATCGTAATTTTCGTGAGAATCGCAAGGAGATTAGTGAGAATCTTGAGCGTTTACAGAATAGCAATGCTAAGAGTATCGATGAGCTCAGGACTGGCAATGAGAAGAAGCTGGAGGAGATGCGCGAGACTGTGGACGAGAAATTGAAGGCTTCGGTTGAGAAGAGATTTAATGAGAGTTTTAAATCAATTTCGACCCAGCTGACCCAAGTTTATCAGGGACTTGGCGAGATGAAGAATCTTGCGACTGGTGTGGGGGATTTGAAGAAAGTAATGGAGGGCGTAAAAACGCGAGGGATTTATGGTGAAGTGCAGCTAGGCGCGATTGTAAATGATATTCTAAATAAATCACAGTATGAGGAAAACGTCATTACCAAGAAGGGGAGCAGCGATCGGGTAGAATTTGCCATTAAGATGCCTGGTAAAGGTGAGGAAGATATGGTTTTCTTGCCAATTGACAGTAAATTCCCAGTGGAGAACTATTCTAGATTAATATCTGCTTATGAGAATGGTGATAAAATTGAAATCGAGAAGTATTCTAAAGCTCTGGCGGCTGATGTGAAGGAGCAGGCGAAGAAGATTTCTGGTAAATATTTGGACCCGCCGCAAACGACGGATTTTGGGATTATGTTTGTACCGACTGAATCTCTTTATGCTGAAATCTTGCGTATTGCGGGTTTGTCAGATGAGGTTCGACAAAAATACCATGTCTCCATAACTAGCCCTTCGACTCTCCCAGTTGCTCTAAATGGGCTTCTGATGGGTTTTAAGACCGTAGCGATTGAAAAGCGTTCGGCTGAGGTTTGGCAGACACTGGGGGCGGTGAAGACACAATTTGGTAAGTTTTCTGAGCTACTTGAGGGCGTGCAGAAGAAGCTACAAGAATCGGCGAATAAAATCGAATCAGCTAAGACTACTTCCCGTCAGATAGAAAGGAAATTGAAAAACGTGGAAGAGTTGCCCGAATCTGAATCTGTTAAATTGATTGGTGAAGTTTAAAAAGTTCGGATTTTATCGAACGGGAAGAGTCGTAAAACGACTGGCCCAATGATGCGGCAGTAGGGAATTGTGCCAAGGCCGTTACGGGAGTCCCAGGAATTCGAGCCTTCTCGGTTATCTCCAGATACGAATAATTCACCTTCTGGCACCACGATATCTATCTCTCCTGAGGTATGTTCCTTCGGGCCGTCAGTCTCTGATTGTCGCCAGCCTGTGTCGTATTCATGTCCGTCCGGATATTCTTCATTATATATGGTCATCTTGCCGTCTTTTACGACAACTCTTTCACCAGGGAAGGCGATGACTCTTTTAATGATGTATTGATCGTTGACGTCGGTAGGCAGTGAGCAAGTCATGGGGTTTTCGACTCCCTGACTCTTATATTCGGCGACCTTCTTCTCATCCTCGTTTAGGAAGACAATGATTTGTCCTCTCTCTGGTACGTATTCTTGTCCAAGGAAGTGTGACCATGAAACTGCAGCTCGATTGACGATAACTCTGTCGTCTTGATGCAGTGTGTTCTCCATGCTGCCACCAACTACATTGTAAGAGCGGTAAATAAAAGTATTCAGCACGACTGTACCCAGAATAATTGCCACGATAAAAGAACCTAGGCTCAGGATGTCTTTAAGCAATGGATGTTTTTGGAAAAAGGTTGGTTCCATGCTTAGTATTATATCATGCTTGAAGTATGAATTAGGGTTTTTAAGCTTATTTTTAGAAAATCTGCTATAATTAAGTGTATGGCAGACTATATTTTAGCAAGAAAATCTAGGAACATCGCAAGTAGCTTCGTGCATGTTTTCTTGAACCTACTGCTCGGTATTGGTGCGGTTTTGATTACGGTCTTATCTAATAGCCCTGTGCTTGGTCTTCTTCTAGTTTTAGTTTCGAAATGGCGGGTTTTTGCCGTGAGAGTGCGCTACCTTTGGCTCAGTATTAAGTCCAACTTGGTAGATTTAATAGTTGGTTTTAGTGTGGTGCTACTCTCATATTATGCTGGTAGTGCCTTTTTGCCGGTACATATTATTTTGGCAATTTTCTATTGTGCTTGGTTATTAATCATTAAGCCTTTGTCAAATGATGATGCAACTACCATTCAGTCATTGGTTGCAGTCTTTCTGGGAACTTCAGCTTGTTCAATTATGACTTCTGGTTTAGATCCGATTGTTTTGATTGTGCTTGAGTTCCTGATTGGCTATGCTTGCAGTCGTCATGTTTTATCTCAGAGCGAGGATAAGAATTATACTTTAACTACATTGGTCTGCGGTTTGATGTTTGCCGAGATTACTTGGTTGTCTAATGCCTGGTCGATTGTTTATACTTTTGGTTCCACTGGAATTCGTATTCCTCAAGTGGCTTTAATCCTGACAATTTTCGCATTTGTTTATAATCGAGTCAGGGAGGCTACAATTAAGTATCAGGATGATTTCAGGTTTAAACATATCTTGGCGCCGGTGCTGTTTGGGGCAATCATTGTTAGTATAATCGTATTATGGTTTAGTAATCCGATTTTTAATGTTTAAAGAAAGGAAGATATGGAAAACGAAAAGGGTAAAAATGTTGACGAGCAAAAAAAGGTTGACGAAGTTAAGGAAGTCGGTGAAGACAAAAGTGTTAACGAAGAAAAGAAGGTCGAAGAACCTGAAAACGCTAAAGGGTGTAGCTGTGTTGATTGTCAAAAATCGTCTAATAAAGGCGCAATAGTTATTTCATCGGTTGCTTTAGTTTTTGCAGTTTGCGGTTCGGTGCTTGGTTGGATGGGATATGAGAAATCATCGACACCAATTACGTTCTTGAGTAGTGGGGCTGATGGCAATTCGGCAAATTTCGTAGAAGGTTCTATTGCAGATATTGCGGATAAGGTATCTAAAAGCGTGGTTTCCATTGTGACGTCTACTACGACGAAGAATTATTTCGGTCAGGATTATTCTTCGTCAGCGGCCGGTACGGGTATTATCGCGACGGCGGACGGCTATATTTTGACCAATAAGCACGTGATAAATGGTGCTACTAAGGTTACGGTAATTCTTGATGACGGTACGACCTATGACGATGTCAATGTGGTGGCGGTAGATCCGCTTGATGATGTAGCTTATCTGAAGATAAATGGTGTTTCCGATTTAACTCCGGCAACACTGGGTGATTCAAAAACCATAAAGGTTGGTCAGCAGGTGATTGCGATTGGGAATGCTCTTGGTGAGTTTCAAAACACGGTGACGGCTGGGATTATCTCTGGTACCGGTCGTTCCGTGACGGCTTCCGACGGGTCTGGATATAATGTGGAGACTCTTACAGATATGATTCAGACTGATGCTGCGATTAACTCGGGTAATTCTGGTGGGCCTCTGGTGAATGCGGCTGGTGAAGTAATTGGTATTAACACCGCCACTTCGGCTTCGGCTGAGAATATGGGTTTTGCGATTCCGATTTCATCCACTAAGGGTATGCTGGCTCAATTAATTGAGACCGGCAAGGCTGAGCGTGCCTATCTTGGCATTTATACAGTCCAGATTACGCCAGAAATTGCTAAATCTTATAATTTGCCTGTTTCTACTGGTGAGTATCTATATAGTGCTTCATCTTACTCTGCTATCATGAATGATTCTCCGGCGGCGAAGGCTGGACTGCGCGATAAAGACATCGTCACGGCTGTAAATGGGGTAAAGATTGGCACGGCGGGGACTTTGTCGGATCTCGTTGGTGAGTATAAGCCGGGGGATACGGTACAATTAACTGTGATTCGAGAAGGGAATGAGATTGCGGTTAATGTGACACTGGGTGGATATAAGAAATAGCCCCTTGGGAAGCCATATAATTCATCATATCTCAGGAGCTTCGCGATGTGGTAATAAATTTTACCACATCGCTTTGCCCCTACGGCGGCAAAATCAAAGATTTTGCCTTTATGTCCTTCGATATTGATGAATTATATGGCGTAAACCCAAATGGTCTTAATGATGACTATTAAAACTCAAGATATATCCCATGGTGTCGATTAAGTCGTAATTGCAGTTTCTCGCAAATTTTAGAATGTCTGAATGCTGGCAGGGGTCGGATTCGAGGATTAGATATTTGATTTGCTTTTCTGCTGCTTGGCTGATTAATTCTTTAATTAGTGCGAGACCGTGGTCTTTGGCATACAATGCGGTCTCTGGTTCGTAGCTTAGAGCTGTTTTGTCAATCCAGCTCCAGTTTTCGTCAACATAGGGGAGATTGGCGACAATTACGTCAGGGGTAAAATTGACTTTATTGAGCAAATGTGATATAATAGTAATTATAGAAGCGTTGTGTTTGGCAGCGTTTTTTTGTGCGATTTCAATTGCTTTTTCAGAGATGTCGGAGGCGTAAATGGTTGAACCCGGAAGCTCTAGGGCCAGAGTGATGGCAATGCAGCCGGAGCCGGTGCCAATATCAAGAATAATGGGGTTCTCTGGCAGTTTTCTTTTACTCGGTTTAACTCCCGGGAGATATGGTTTGCCGGCTAGATTCAGTACGGCATCAACAATCTGCTCGGTCTCGGGGCGCGGGATCAGAACATCTGGTGTGACGATAAAGTCGCGACCATAAAAATCTTGCACGCCTTCAAGGTATGCTCTGGGTGGGTCCTGCCGGGCCTTTTCTTCCCCCAAAATTGACACATGCAATTTTTGGGGACCCCCTCCAGGCCCGTCACCCACCCATGTAACATTATCCTTTGAGCTCGCGTTCATGTTTTGCTAGTTCATGAATTATGTCGTCAATGTCACCGTCCATTACAGCAGGAATATTCGAGCGAGAATAGTGAATACGGTGATCGGTGACTCTATCCTGTGGGAAGTTATAGGTGCGAATTTTCTCCGAGCGATCACCGGTGCCAATGAGCGACTTGCGTGCTTCGGAAGCGTTTTTTAGTTCTTCTTCCTTCTTGCGCTCTAGGAGGCGGGAACGTAGAATATTCATAGCCTTGATACGATTCTGCTGTTGAGAGCGCTCGTCTTGCATAGCGACTACGAGTCCGGTCGGGATGTGGGTAATGCGGACGGCAGAGTCGGTCGTATTGACACCTTGGCCGCCGTGGCCGCCGGAACGATAGATGTCGATACGGAGATCCTCGGGGTTGATTTCTAGATCTGTTTCGTTGGCTTCTGGGAGAACCGCGACGGTGACAGTGGAAGTATGAATCCGGCCTTGTGACTCCGTAACTGGGATGCGCTGGACTCTGTGTACTCCACCTTCGAACTTAAGCTGGCCATAGGCATTATCGCCAGAGACTTTGAAAATAACTTCTTTCATGCCCCCGGCTTCATTCTCGTTTTTGCTGATGAGTTCGCTTTTTAAATTGTGTTTTTCGGCATATTTTAGATATAGGCGGTACAGCTCGCTGGCAAATAGCGATGCTTCGTCTCCGCCAGCCCCGGCGCGAATTTCAATGATGGCTGGTTTGTCGTCGGCAGGATCTTTGGGAATGAGAAGTTCTTCGAGCTTTTCTTTAGAGTCTTTTAGCTCGATATCTGCATTAGCGATATCTTCCTTTGCGATTTCGCCTAATTCTGGATCGTTAACTAGTGCTTCGGCCTCGGATTTACTTTGTTCGAGCTTTTTAATCTTCTCGTCTAGGTCTAAAATCTCATGGAGCAGGGCTGCTCGTTTGGACTTGGCTGCGAATGAGCTATCGCTGTATGCTTCTGGATTAGCAAGAAAGGTTTCGATTTCTTGCAATTCTTGTTTCAAGTTATCTAAATTCATGGTATAATTATACCATGTTTTTGGATCTTTAGCTCAGTTGGCTAGAGCGTACGATTCACATTCGTAAGGTCACTGGTTCGAGCCCAGTAAGATCCACCAAACGGTTTATAAAAATATTTTTATCTATTCCGTAATCCATAAACATCTGTTAAACCCCTCGGAAAAATAGAGGGCTATTTTTATACCATTCTTGCGACAAAAACCTACAAAAAGTTGCAACCTACCTCTATAATTTTGGCTGTTAAATCCCCAACAATTTGGTCTAGAATTTGCATAAACAGCTATTGACCAAGTATTCGTTGGTTGTCGCCATCTATAACAATAACTGCTTCTTGGTTTAACGGTAAGGCTTTAAAACCAGCCCTCTCGATGCGTTTAATATACTCCTTTGTCGTTTCAAGATGCTCTGGTACATCTGCATGAGGAATTAATTGATAGTCCACGAGACCAACCCCATCCAACACCGCTTCAACTCCGTAAACCTCTGGCACACGCTCAGGCACAAGATGGTCGTGTCCATAGAATTTTATTGTTTTGCAAATAGCCATAGTTCCTGCACTAAACCCGCCATATACATATTTATCTTTCGCAAGATCTTCTCGTAAAATCTTATCGAAACCACTTAGGCAGTAAGCCGTTGCGAGCAAAAATACATTTCCGCCGCTAGCATATATCAAATCAGGCTTATATGAATTTATAAAATCTCTCAACTTATCTGGTTTACCAAAATAATCACGAAGGTTTAACTCCTGAACTTCAAATCCAAACTCAGATAGCATTGCTAGTTTTTCTTGCAAATCATTTGCGCGTTTCTCATCCGGATAGAAATCTCGTGCATTCTCAATAAAGAGTGCCTTTCTACCTTCTCCCACTAACTTTAATAATTCATCTGTATACGGACCTAAATTATGACTAGCTAGATATAATCTCATTTTTATCCTTTTATAACATTATACCATTTTTGATATAAATCTTCCTCATACACTGTTAAAACCTGGCGAATTTTGCCCCACCAGATTATATATGAGTCGGCATTTTCGTCGATTTTTTAGTAGTAAATCATGTTAATTACCTTCGAAGTTCTAGTATGCTATTTTGTGCCGATTCTGCACGAAAAATGTGCTTCCGAAGCACATTTTTACCCCTATAAAATCTTCTGTTAATACCCTAAACCTAAATTATCTTTCCACCAGTACAGCGAAGTCTATAAATCAACTCTCCATCTTTTCGTATTTCCTCGACACCGTCAAAGCGCTCCAGATCACCGTCAACGCTGAAAGTATATTCATAATTATCATTTATAAAGCGCTTTGGACCACGCACCGGCAAACTATCATCTCCGCCAACCTTCATTAAGGCAGGTCGCAAAGCTTTATCCATAGCCTCCTCGGATAAGTTTTGATCCAATGTGATGCCGTAATAGTTCATTCCCCAGATTGGTTTTTCGGAATCGCTGTCATAAACAACCTCTTCACCGATAAAATTTGTACCGCCAAAATAGGTATCATGATAAGTCATTCCATTATCGCTATATTCATAATCATTCGAGCCACGACGTGAAGCTGCTACTTTTTCAACGTTAGCGTTTGCATAAGTTGCTTTTTTTGCCTTGATTAAAAAATCTCTTATTTCCATAGCATATATTATAGCATATTCGTCACATGACCTTGTCTATTACATGCCCCCTCCTTTCTTAAGGTGCAGTAACCATCTTCTTGTCATGATTATATATTATTGTTTATCTTTCGTTGATATTCTGTTTGTTATTGATGCATGTATTTTTTACAATAATTAAGCATAAAAGGTCTTGCAATGCTACATTTAGTGGTGTATTATAGTGGTAAGACACTAAATGTAGGGTGACAGAAGCATTACCATTAAGGTCGTCCTAAAATAAGGTCATAGTTAATAACAAGTTGAACAAGAATACGTTTAAGGAGGTATATTTTATGTTCAAAAGAATAGTCAAAAGGGATGGCAAGATTGTCAAATTTGATCCCGAGAAGATTGCGGAAGCCATCTCTAAGGCAGGACTCGCTACTGGCGAATTCAAATATGATAGAGCTAAGGCTCTAGCTGATAAGGTAATAAAACGTGCCGAGGAGAAGATTACCGCACGTACACCGAATGTCGAGCAGATTCAGGATATTGTCGAAGAAGTCTTGATGGAATCGTCTTTTAAGCGTACTGCACGCGAATATATTCAATATAGGCAAGAGCGTTCACGTAGGCGCGAGGCGAAATCTGATCTCATGATGATTTATCGTACGATTTCTCATGCAGATGCCAGTGAAGACTCTGATGTTAAGCGCTCCAATGCTAATGTTGACGGCAACTCGGCCATGGGTAAAATGCTTCAGTTCGGTGCGGAAGGCTCTAAAGTTTTTGCAAAAAGCTTGCTGCTTCGTCCTGATATCGCAGCGGCTCATGATAATGGTGATATTCATATCCATGATCTGGATTTTTATGCTACGGGTACGCTGACTTGTTGTCAGAGTGATCCTTTCGTGATGTTTGAGAATGGTGGCTTCAATACGGGACACGGACATCTTCGCACTCCTAATTCGATTGGTAGTTATTGCGCGCTTGCGGCAATTTTGTTGCAGGCTAATCAAAATGAGCAGCATGGTGGACAATCAATCCCGAATTTCGATTATGCGATGGCGCCCGGCGTGAATAAGTCTTTCCGTAAGGCTTTGAAGCGAAACTTGGCTAAATATAATAAATTTACTGGCAAGAAACTCGATCTTGAAGTCAAAGATTCTTATGAATTTGGTGATGATGATAAATTGAAGAAAGCTAAATGGCCAAAAGAAATCATTGAAGCTTCAAATGAGGATGTGGAGCGGGAAACTTTGCAGGCTATGGAAGGTTTCGTGCATAATCTAAATACAATGCACTCGCGGGCTGGCGCTCAGGTGCCATTCACTTCGATTAATTTTGGTACTGACACTTCTCCGGCTGGTAGATTAGTTTCTAAGTATCTTTTGGAGGCTACGGAAAATGGTCTAGGTAAGGGTGAGACACCGATTTTCCCGATTTCAATTTTCAAGGTAAAATCTGGTATCAATTACGAACCCGATGATCCAAACTACGATTTGTTTAAGAAGTCTATGGAAGTATCGGCTAAGAGACTGTTCCCAAATTTCTGCTTTATTGATGCGCCTTATAACTTGAAGTACTATAAGCCTGGTGATTATCGCACTGAGATTGCGACCATGGGTTGCCGGACACGTGTTTTCGCTTCGGTATTTCCGGAATCGGATGGCATTGTAACTGGTAGAGGTAATCTGTCGTTTACGACGATTAATTTGGTTCGAATCGGTATCAAGCACGGGATTTGCCTGGGTGAGCGTAAGGAGGCGGATTGGGAAGGATTCTATCGTGAGCTTGATGAGAAGATGGATCTTGTGAAAGATGAGCTTTTGGAGCGTTTCGATTTCCAGGCAAATCAGCATGTTCGAAATTTCCCATTCTTGATGGGACAAGGGAACTGGTTTGGCAGCGAGAAGCTCGGCCCTAATGACACATTACGTGATGTGATAAAACACGGTACTTTGTCGATTGGCTTTATAGGTCTTGCTGAGACATTAGTCGCAATGGTCGGCAAACATCACGGTGAAGATGAAGATGCTAGGGATTTAGGGCTAGATATCATTTCTCATATGCGGGAGAAATGTGATGAGTATTGTAAGAAGTATAAGCTGAATTTCTCGTTACTGGCTACGCCAGCTGAGGGTATTGCAGGTCGCTTTACGAAGATTGATCGTAAAGAGTTTGGCAAGATTCCGGGCGTGACCGATAGGGAATTTTATACTAATTCGTTCCATGTGCCAGTTTATTACCCAATTTCAGCATTTGAGAAGATTGATATCGAGGCACCTTACCATGCTCTTTGTAATGCAGGCCATATTACCTACATCGAGCTAGATGGCGATCCTTCTCAGAACATTGCCGCATTTGAGGCTGTGATTCGTAAAATGCATGATTCGGGGATTGGCTATGGTTCTGTCAACCACCCAGTGGATCGTGATCCGGTTTGTGGATTTTCTGGTGTGATTACGGGTGATAGGTGTCCGCATTGTGGCAGGCTTGAGGGTGATCTTCCGTTTGAAAAGGTTTGCAACTGTGCGAAAGGTGAATAATGACCGACTGGCATAGGGTATCATTAGATAAGCTTGCCAAACAGGTCGAGGTACCGGAGGGGACGATACGCCTCTCCGGTCCCCTGGAAAGGGATAATATTGTCAATGGCGATGGGCTTCGAGCAGTGGTCTGGACTCAGGGGTGTCCTAATCATTGCCCAGGCTGTCAGAACCCCGAGACTTGGGATTATTGTGCTGGCATTCTGGTCCCGATTCAAGATGTCCTGGATCAACTATCGACTTTTAAGGGTCAGACTGGTTTGACTTTCTGTGGCGGCGAACCAATGGTTCAAGCAAAGGCTTGCAAAACTATTGCAGATTACGTTAGGAAAGAATTTGGTTGGGATGTTTGGAGTTTCTCAGGCTTTACTTATGAGGTAATTAAAGAGTATGGTAAAGAACCTTGGGATTTTGTGAAGTCCTTGGATGCCTTGATTGACGGCCCTTTTATCTTGAAGCAACGAGACCTGAGTCTAAGATTTAGAGGCTCTAGTAATCAGAGGCTATTAAGACTTAAAGTTGGTACTGGCAAAATACTTTCTATAGAGTAGTGCCACTTGCTATTTTATCCTTGTAATTCAACAAAATAAAGCCATCTTCTCGAGATGGCTTTATTGGTTTATGGTGTTACATTGACGATAAATCGTTATTTTTCTTGTGTTTCTTAATTCTCATGACAATGAATGCAACGATTCCGGCAATACAAGCGATTACGAGTAGGAGGAACCAGATTGGACAGATGATTACATCTTTTTCTTCGACGGAGGATTTGCCATTGAAATAGATGGTTTGTTTAATTTTCACTATGCCTAACGATGGGAGATTGGTGATATTTCTGGTGGCTAAATAGGTAGTCTCTGGCATGACCAATTCATTGAATTCGTTATTGTCTTCGCTCTTCGGGAAGATGACTTCGCCGGTAAAGAAATTGGTGACGTTTAGAACTACCGTGGCGGATTCATGGATGTTACCTTTATTCTCGAGCAAAGCTGACACTTCGATTGGTGGCACTGCCACGAAGCCCGGGATGTTATTTTCAAGGATATTACCTTCGCGAACGATGTCACCAGATACGTTGGCGTAGATAAGGCTGGCCATCTCGAAGACATTATTAACGGCTACGCCGCCACTTTGTGCAGTGTCATTGTTGCTTGATACGGTAATTGCGGCATATTGGCCGCCTGCGGCTGCATTGGACGGAGTCTTGATGGTATATTGGACCTTCTTGGACTCATTTGGTTTCACTACGCCAGTTGGCTCTTCGATTGTGATCCAATTGGTAATTTCGTTCCTGCCGGTGACCGTCTTAAGGTCGGCAGTGTAATCTTGTCCAATTACGCTATATGGCGAGATTGACATTTTGTAGTGAAAATCTTGTGGGGCGTCAACTGGATTTACGATAGTGATTGTACCGGTGTAGGTTTCGCCGGGGGTCAGGTTGACTTGCTGACTCATTGGCATAATAGTAAAAGTATTTTCCATAGTACTTTCATCTTATCAGCTTTTCTTAGCAATGACAAGTCTTTTTAGCGTATAATGTAGCTATGATATATTTGGATTATGCAGCTACCACCCCTATTCTGCCCGAGGTGACTAGAGCGATGTCGGAAGCTCAGTCAAATTTTTTTGGCAATGCTTCAGCCCTTCATACGCCTGGACATCTGGCACTAAACGAAATTGAGGCGTGCCGGGAGCTTCTGGCCGAGAGTATTGGAGTAGACCCTGATGAAATTATTTTTACCTCTGGCTCGACCGAAAGTAATAATACGATTATGAGAATTTTTGATGGTTATCAGATTGAAACATCTAAATTGGAGCATCACTCTATTATCGAGACGGCTGGTATTTGTAGAGGAAATAGATTACCTAAGCTTTATTCGTATATGTTGGCAAATAACGAGACTGGTGATATTCTGGATTTGGCGGAAATTGTTTTCCGAGCTTCTAAAATAGAATGCGATGCTTCTTCTGATCTTTTTAAGATGAAAGATCGTTTTGGGCGTGATTTGGTCACAGATAGGCGTGGCGCATATGTGCATTCTGACCTTACCCAAGTACTTGGGAAAATTCCAATCGATGTGAGAAAGCTGGGGCTTGATTATGCTACTTTTAGCGCTCACAAAATTGGTGGTCCGGTCGGGGTAGGTGCTTTGTATGTAAAGAAAGGCGTACCATTTAAGCCTTTCATGGTTGGCGGTAATCAAGAATCTGGTCGTCGGGGCGGTACATATAATACGGTGGGTATAATTGGTTTTCGCGAGGCTCTGCGAAGTTCTGTAAATGCTCGGAGCTTTAAAAAATATGACACTTTCGTGCGTTCTCTTCGGGATACTTTGGCGAAGCGTATGTTGTCAGAGATTCCTGGTAGTTCTTTAAATACTGATTTAGCTAAGGGCAAATCTTTACCAAATATCCTCAATGTTTCTTTCAAAGCTGCCGAAGGGGAATCGGTTCAGCTATATCTTGATAATGAGGGGATTATTGTCTCCACTGGCTCTGCTTGTGCGGCGGGAGACACTAGGCCATCACATGTATTAATGGCGAAGACTGGTGATGCGGAAATTGCTCACTCGTCGATAAGGTTTTCGTTTGGCTTGGACAACACCATGGATGATGTCGAGGCGGTAATGCACGTACTACCTGGGATCGTAAAAAGACTACAAGGTCTTAGCACGATAGTTTGAAATAGCATCGGCGAGGGCTTCATGACCCAGTACGGAGCAGTGAAATTTATGTTTGGGCAAGGTGCCTAGATAGTCATCGATGTCTTTGGCGGTGATTTTAAGCGCCTCGTCTAGAGTCTTACCTTTAGCGAGTTCAGATAAGGCCGAGGTGGAGGCGATGGCGGAGGCGCAGCCGTAAGTTTTCCAGCGAATATCAACAATGCGGTCATCTTTAACCTTGATATACATTTTCATCTGGTCGCCACAAATAGGATTACCGACAAGCCCACAGGCATCATATTTAAACTGTGATTCATCGCCCATTAAAAAATTACGCGGATTCAGAAAATGTTCCTTAACTATATCTGTATAGACCCAATCTTGACCTTCTTTTTGCATACAATAATTATAACATGGTGTATAATGGTCTTTATGAAAATTGCGATTATCGGTGCGGGGGCGTTTGGGACAGCACTCGGAGGAATATTAGCTAATAATGGTTGCGACATCGATTATTATGATTCGCGCACGAAAGAGGAGCGCCTTTATGATGTAGTTGGCGGTTCTGATTATATTCTGCTCGCAGTGCCGTCGAAGGCGGTTCCGTATGTGCTACCACATTTACCTAAGAATATTCCTATGATTGTCGCGACGAAGGGAATATTATCTGCTAAAACCTTCGACGGCTTTAAAGACTTCATGGTTCTGTCTGGGCCTGGATTTGCAGATGACATAAAGGCACAGAAGGATACTTATTTTACCTTTACGGACAAGCGACTAGTCGAGCTATTTCGGGCTAATTATGTTTTCTCAGATTATACCGATGATGAAAATGGCGTTTTAATGTGCGGTTCACTAAAGAATGTTTATGCGATTCAGGCTGGGATATTGGGTTTAGCGCGGTGTTCAGCCGATTGGAATGAGTATATTCGTGATGTCTCGAACGAAATGCGAGCTGTTCTTAAGTCAAATGGTGCAGACGGCGAGACGGTAGGGCTTTACTGTGGGATTGGCGACCTTAAGTTAACTTGTGGCTATCCGTCACGGAATTATGAGTTCGGTGATAAATATCGAACCGATTCGACTTACCAACCAGAGAAAACCGTCGAAGGTTTATCGGCCATTAGGAAGATTCTAAAGTACGAAATTGAAGTGCCTTGCGAGGCAGTAATCTTAAACACTATTCTTAAGACTTTTTCAACTTGGTTTAAATAGAAGGGAGAATTATGGGGCTTAATGCGAATCAGAAGAAAGCTGTCGAGTATTTAGATGGGCCTTTGCTTGTATTGGCTGGTCCGGGGACGGGGAAGACTCAACTTTTGTCCGAGAAGGTGGCTTATATATTAAAAAATACTGATACCAACCCAGAAAACATTCTGTGCCTTACCTTTACCGAAACCGGTGCCTCTAATATGCGCGAACGTCTTAAAACCATTATTGGCGCCGATGCGATGAAGGTTAATATTGGGACTTATCATGCTTTTGGTACAGATATTCTAGCGCAATATAGGAATTATAGTGAGGATTATGATAGACATCTCGATTCGGCAATTGATGAAGTGACACAATATAAAATTGTTAACACAATTCAGGATAGTTTGTCGGGGACTGATATTCTGCGTGGCGACAACGTAAAGAATATCATCGAGGTGATTTCATCCGCTAAGTCGGCGGGGCTTTCGGATGCCGATTTAAAATTAATCGCTGATACCAACATTGAAGATTCTAAAGTCTTATCTCGGGCTATATCACCGTTATTAAAAAACGTAGTCGCCAGGAAGTTCAAGGAATCCCTCGAGAATGCTTATCGGCCTATTTTTGAGATTTTGTCAAAGTACATTGAAGCGCAGCCGATTCTTCCGACGGTTGAACGTTCAATCGGTGAGTTGGCGCGCTCTCTAAAGAAGGCTATTATTCAAGCCGAATCTACTGAGAAGATCACTTCTCTTACGAAATGGCGGAATGATCATTTTGAGCTTGATGCTAAGGGTAATTATAGATTAAAGGATCGTGTTGCGAATAAAAAGCTGCTGAGCCTTGCCAATGTGATGTCGAAATATAATGAATACTTACTACAAAATGGTTTGTATGATTTTGATGATATGATTCAGGAGGCGGTGAAGGTCTTGACGGACGATAAAGGATTCAGGCTGACTTTGTCGGAGCGCTATCAGTATGTTTTGCTGGACGAGTTTCAAGATACCAATCCGTCGCAGTTTATGATTATTAAGAAGCTGACTGATTATGAAAAGCCAAATATTATGGCGGTTGGTGATGATGATCAAGCGATTTATGAGTTTCAAGGAGCTTTGTCGACAAATCTATTGGATTTTCAGAATCATTATTCGGCCGAAGTGATACCCTTGGTCGAGAACTATCGTAGTACTCAGGAGATTCTGGATTTCTCGCGTGAGATTATTAATCAAGCTCCGGATAGATTCGCAGATAAGGAATTATTCGCTCATCAGCCTAGTCCGGATGTTTCTCAGATATTTCGGCACGAATTCAAATCCTCTGACATGGAATTTAGCTTTGTGGCAAATAAAATAGCTGAACTTATCAATGAGGGTGTGCCGCAACACGAAATTGCGGTAATTTCTTATATGGGGAAGTATTTTTTGCCACTTCTACCTTATCTTAAATCCCATTCGGAGATTAATATAGCCTTTGAGCGGCAGAATAATTTGTTTGAAAACACTTATATACACCAATTGTTATCAATTTGTCGTCTGGTGTACCAATTGAAGATTGGTAAAGTTGAGGCAGCTCTTTTAATGGAGGTTATGGGATATCCTTGCTTTGACTTGCCGATGGTCGAAGTATTAAAGATAGTTGACTTAGCCCGCACTGAGAAAAAATCTCTCTTTGATTGTCTTTCAACGTCGCAGAACGAGCAGATTAAATCTTTTGCTGAATTCTTGGCGAATCTGGTTGCGCGGTCCTTTACGGAGCCCTTAGAGATTTTCATAGATTATGTCATTGGTGCCTCGTCTATTAATGACTATCGCTCGCCGTATCTTTCATACTACACAAGCCAGGGAGAATATGAATCATATGCTTTGTATGAGAATCTGGCCAGTCTGCGTGGTAAGCTAAATAAGCATTTTGGTGATAAGCGGCTTATGCTAGGTGATTTGATTGAAATGATTTCGGATTATGAGAATGCGAGTATGGCTTTAAATACCACTTCGCCTTATAAAGAATCTGAGGATGCGGTTCAAATTTTGACTGCGCATAAAGCTAAGGGTCTGGAATTTCAATATGTTTTTATTATCTCGGCTGACCACAGTGCATGGGGTAAAGGCAAAGGCAATAATAGTACGCTTTCTTTGCCAAAAAATCTCTTGCATATTCGTCATACCGGTACGACTGACGGAGAGAAATTGCGGATTCTATATGTAGCCCTGACTCGTGCGAAGAAATCAATCTATATTACTAACTCGCTGGCCGATTTCAACGGTAAAAGCCCTGATAGGTTGGAATACCTCAATGAATATGTGGAAGGTGATAAGGTGATTTCGCCGTTCTTGCCATCTGGACAGGTGATTTGTCATTACGAACAGGACTCGACTAAAATTACTGAGCAGAATCTAAAGAATTGGCTATCTCCATATGTTGAGTATGCACCAGATTTGCGCCTACTATATAAAGACCAGATTTCTCGTTATCGAATGTCGCCGACATCACTTACTACTTTTATTGATATTGCCTATGCTGGACCGCAGGAATTTTTCAAGAGAGAGATTTTGCACGTGCCGTCTGGGCCTGAAGATGAGTCACTGGCTTTTGGTAATTTGGTTCATAAAACCTTTGAAAGGGTGACTAATCAACTAATTTCGGATGAAGAAGCCATCTCATTCTTCCTATCTGAGCTTGAACAGCGTAATATTTCATCCGAGATTAAGGAGAAGCTCCGCGAAAAAGGTCCAAGTGATCTGGCTATTTCGTTAAAAGAATTTGGCGATATTTTACGACAGGGTAAGGCTGAAGTGGATCTGGGACCGGAAAGAATTGTCTTAGATGGGGTTCCGTTAACCGGTAAGATTGACCATTTACTGATTGATGAGAAAGATAAAACTCTTGAGATTTATGATTATAAGACGGCCGATTATCATAAGGACAAATGGCAATCGCATAAAACTTTATATAAATATATGCTGCAGCTTTTGTTTTACAAGCTTTTACTGAATAATTCTCCTACTTATCGTAAATATAAGGTGACGGCTGCACATATATTATTCGTAGTGCCGGATAAAAAGGATGGTTTAGTTTATGATAAGCCTTATTATTTTAATGATGAAGACGAGGCTGAGTTGATTGCTCTTATTAAAGCTGTTTACGAGTTGGCCTCGTCTCTTCGTTTCCTGGATGACGAGAAGATATTTATCCCTGCAAATCGACAAGCTGGGATTAAAGAGATAAAAGAATTCGTAAACTATCTACTCAATGTATCGAGTGCCGCATAATTCACTATATCTCGGGAGCTCCGCGATGTGGTAATAAATTTTACCACATCGCTCCGCCCCTACGGCGGCAAAATCAAAGATTTTGCCTTTATGTCCCTCGATATTAGTGAATTATGCAGCAGCTGTTAATCTTCTTATGCTTGCATAATTTTACTATATATAATATAATGATTGTCGAGAAGATAGATTTGTTTTATAATTCTGTTTTCTTGAATTTTCCGAAAGGGGGTGGGCGTATGATCATCATCATAGACGAAACGATGGGTAGGTCCTATTCGTTTGTTGCGACCCGTGAGGGCTATATGGCGGCCGATGCTAAGATCAAAGAGATCGTGGGTATGGGCCACCGTGTAGGTGGTGATGTGGCAAAAGTGCGACAGTACGTAGGCTGATTCTCGGTTTTAGAATTGTTTCACTCTGCCCAATGGCAAGACAGTCCCATCGTCTTGCCATTTTCCTTGTTCTGTGGTAAAATAAGAATAATATGGCAAAGAAGAATAATACCAAGCGTAAACTAGTTGGTCTCGTTTCGGAAGAATCGGGTGTGCGTGCTTATTATACCAAGAAGAATACGATGAATACTCCTGATAAGCTTAGTCTCAAGAAGTATGATCCAGTTCTTCGTAAGCATGTTCTTTTCGTTGAAACTAAGAAGAATCTTGGTCGTAACGAAGTTAAAGAAAAGAAACACTAGTTACATCAGTCAAAATTCTCTCTTCGGAGAGTTTTTTGTTGCCCTAGAAAGTCGGCACACTCAGGTAATTTATGCGATTATCCTAGAATATTATTAATACGATACTCGATATCGCGCAAAACGTTCATATAATACATGAAACTTTCATACGGTGATGCATAGGCCGAGAAGTAGGCGTGCACGTCGCCATCGTTCCAGTATTTGGTGCACATGGAATAAGGATGATCGGACGTGGTCATGTAGCGCCAATCGGAAATCAGCTGCCCATCATGGGTTGAAAGGATTTGCTCTCTCAAATTAAAGATTTGGTTCATGGCGGAGCTTTGCATGGCATTGGAGAGCCAGGCAGATAAATCTCTCTCGGTGTCAGCCCAGGTTACGGTCTCTGGCATCGAGATTTCGCCGACGGGTTCCTCAATTCGGCTAGCTTCAGATACGGTAACGAATTTATTTTCATATTCTGATAGCCAAGACGATATAAATGTATTCATGAAGTCGAAAATACCGGTATCTTTCCATTGGTGCTCGCCGAAGGTCTCGAAATCCATAAATAGGTTAATCAGATTACCTCGCAAGCAATCATCGTTAATCCATCGCTGATATTTAGGTACCGTGAGTGGCCATTCACTCCAGGCTCGGTTAGAAAAACGGAAGGCGATGTCATCAGAGAGACGATAATTCTTGAGTAGCAGCTTGATTTTTTGACAGCCCATCGGGCGATAGACGTGATTTGGGCTGCGCCAACCGAGAATTTTATCCCAGCCTTCGGCTAGGATTACTTCATAGCCTTGCTCTTCGGCCCAATGGGCAAGGGAATCGTTGTAAGCAAACTCAGTGTTACGGAAAGCCTTTGGCTTGACGTTAAATAGCCTTTTAATGATTTCAGAATGCATTTTGACTTGA